>JACQUE010000186.1 GCA_016210425.1 Chloroflexota bacterium
CGGCTGGAGCGCCGACGAGGCCATTGGGCGGGGCATCCGGCAGCTTCTGCCCTTGGAGGAGCTGCTGGACGAGACTTCACGGATACTATCACGAGTATGCGCCGGCGAGACGGTATCGGGCGAGACGCTAAACCGCAGCAAGGATGGGCGCGTCTTCCCAATCGCCTACACCCTCTCGCCAATCTACGCTCAGGACGAGGCTATTACCGGCATCGTCGGCATTGCTAACGATATATCCCCGCGAAAGCGAGCGGAGGAAGAGCTGGAGCGACTGCGCAGCGGGTTCCTGGCGATGGTGACCCACGGGCTGCGGACGCCGCTGACGGCCATAAAGGGAGCGGCCGCTGTCGGCATGAAGGAAGGCAGCCTCAGCGGAACGGAGGCACAGGATCTCTTTCAGGTCGTCAACGAACAGGCCGACCGGCTGCACGAGATGATCGGAAACCTGCTGGACATGAGCCGCATCGAGGCGGGGTCCATGGCGGTGCGGACGGAGCCATCTGACGCGCAACATCTGTTGGAGGAGGCCGTTAACCTCTTCAACCGCTCCGGCGGCAGGAACCCGGTCACCATACGTACCTCCGGCAAGCTGCCGAAGGTGAACGCTGACCGGCAATGGATAATACAGGTCATGACGAATCTCCTCAGCAACGCCACCAAATTCTCGCCACCCGGTGCGCCCATCATAGTTGAGGCGGAGCAGCAGGAACTGCAGCTAGCCATCCACATCCGTGACAGCGGCATGGGCATACCGCCAGACAAGCTTGGCGATCTTTTCAAACGGTTCTCCCAGGTCCATGAACAGGGGATATGGGGACAGGGTGCCGGGTTGGGGCTGGCTGTCTGCAAGGGGATCATCGAGGCGCATGGAGGGCGAATCTGGGCGGAAAGCGGAGGCCTCGGCCAGGGGTCAACCTTCAGCTTCACCCTTCCTACTGCCGTCAGCGTCGAGACGGTCCCGCCACCGCCGCCCCAGTCCCCGTTACGCCGCGACGAGGGCAAGCGCATCCTGGCTGTCGACGACGACCCCCAGGTGCTGCGCTACCTGGAAAGGTTGCTTAAGGATGGCGGATACCAGGTGTTGACTGCCGCCGAGGCTTCCCAGGTACCTAGGCTCATCGAGGTGGAGCAGCCGGACCTCGTCCTCCTGGACCTGATGCTCCCCGGCGCCAGCGGTTTCGACGTCCTCGAGCGCATCAGGGAGTTCTCGGAGGCACCCGTAATCTTCCTGACGGCCAGAAGCCAGCAGGAGGATATGGTACGGGCGCTGAAGATGGGCGCTGACGACTACATCACCAAGCCCTTTGCGCCGGCCGAGCTCCAAGCCCGCATCGAGGTAGCTCTGCGCCGCCATACAACAGAACAGCCGCCTGAGCAGAGGCAGCCCTTCGTCCTAGACGACCTGGTCGTCAACTTCGCCGAGCGGCGGGTTATTGTTGGCAACAGCGAGGTCTCCCTGAGCGCCACCGAGTACAAGCTCCTATACGAGTTGGCCTCCAACCCCGGCCGGATCCTCACCCATGACCAGCTATTGCAGCGGGTCTGGGGCCCTGAGTACTCGGGGGAGACGGAGCTGATCCGCTCCTTCATCCGCAACGTCCGCCGCAAGCTGGGCGATGACGCCGCTAACCCGCGCTTCATCCAGACCGAACGGCAGGTCGGCTACTTCATGCGCAATCCCTAGCCGCATCCTGGCCCATCACTCTGCAACCTCGTAGCAGCTCTGCTACGGCATCAGCCGGTCGCAGGCCGTCGTTGGCGTATCCTTCAGAGGGAAGTAGGTGAGGCCGCTGGAGCCGTGCGCCCAGACGTTGGGCCGCGTGCCGACGCCGTCGATCTCCAGTGAGAAGAAGTACTTGTTCCCCTCGGAGGCCGGTACCTGGCTCACGTCGATGTCGTTGAAGTCCCAGACCGGGTAGCTGAAGCCGGAGCCTTGCACCAGGCGCTTGCTCCCCACCGCCACGGGCCTGAGCACATCGTTGTTGAGGCCAATGAGCAGGCGGACGGCAGGGTTCCAGTCCGGCGGCACCGAGAGGAGCGTGCCCGGCTGGAAGACCATCGCCTTGATGTTCACCAGCTTCGCTTGCGAGACCGGGGCATTGTCGTAAGGCCAGACGATCTCGATCTTGGCCTCCACCTCGCCGATGGCGCTGCCGATGCCCGCTGGCGTATCCTGGGTGGGGTAGTAGGTACGGCCGTCGGCGCCGTGGGACCAGACACTCCAGCGCGTCGGCGTCCCCTCCGTTTTGGCGAAGAAGTATATCTTGTTGGCCGGGTCCTTCGCCTGGCTGATGTCGATCTGGTTGAAGGCCCAGGCCGGCGTCGCGAAGCCGCCCAGATAGTCGGTTCGCCGCATGCCAGACGCAATCAGACGGGCCGGGTCGTTGTTGAGGGCCCGCCAGAGTTGCACCTTAGGGCTCCACTGGCAGGCGGGCAGGACAAAGGCGCCGGGCTGGAAGAGGACTGCCTCGATGTTGGCGATATCGGCCTCGGTGACTGGCTTGTCGTAGGGCCAGACGATCTCGATGCGGGCGTCCGCGGCCTCCGGCACGCCAGTTGCCGGCGGAGGCGGCGCCGGGCCGTCCTCCAGCAGCGCGCCGTAGACGCTGTAGTCGCCATCGTACTTGCCGACGCCGGAGTTGCGCGTATCGGTCCACACCACCCGGCGCCCCGATATGCGGGGCGAGCGCTGATCGCCTACGGCCCTATCTACGATGAAACGCTGCCCCTTGGCCAGATCGTAGCCGAAGATGTCGTAGTCAGTCGCGCCCTTGGCGCTCCAGACGACGATGTCGCCGTCAATGTCTACGTTTACGCCCGCGCTCACATAGTCACCGGCAAACGTCGCGACGCCCCTGATGCCATCCTGAGTCACATCGCGCAGCAGCAGTTGCCAGACGTCGCCACGGTGAGCAACCCAGACCACCCGATTACCTGAGATGGCCGGTGGCGTGACCAGCTCAGTGGTGGCAGAGAGGCGCGTCTTAACCCGGGCATTCACGTCCCAATAATAGATATCGCCCCCTAAAGAGCTGCCGCCATCTGACCAGACCACACTATTGCCCGATACGTCCAGTCCGTGAACGGAGCCGGTCGCCACGAGAAACTCTTGCCTATTTTCCAAGTCGAGCACATGAATCTCACCCTTGGAAAGAGAGGGATAGCTACGCCAGGCCACCAGTTTATCGGACACCTTCGGGCTAGACGGCATTATCGAATTGGAAAGGATGGCCTTTTCGCGGCGCGCCAGATCGTAAGCCATAATCGAGTCACCTGCGGCCCACACAACCGTTTCGCCCCAGATGTCAGCGTCTAGAGAACCATAACCCGTGGTCAACACGATCTCAGACCCTGTCGGCAGTTCTCGTGCACGAAGCTCACTCTCGGCGCCGGAGTAGAACCCGCCGGGCAGAAGCGACCACACCATCCAATTGCCAGACACCGCGGCCTTATCCTGGACCCCCGGCCCTGCGCTGACGACAAACTCCGTCGCCCTATAGACCTGCTGGCCGTCACTAGCCGAGGCCACAAGCGCGAAGACTATTACCGGCGCTGCCACGCAGGCCATCACCACGGTGCCCAATGCGACCCTTCGCCACTGTTTTAGCCGCGACACCATCCACCTCCAGCAGTTCACACAGCCCGATCTGGCCCAGCTTCAACGACTAGAGTCGACCATTTGCGCGGGAGACCTCTCCTTGCATCCATGATAACATGATGCAGCCATCTCCACGGCCAACGATTGTGGCGGCGTAGCCGTCGGGCAACGTGCATCCGGTCAGAGATATGGGATCGACCGAGGGAGCAAATCAGGGTTGACAGCCGGATGCGCGGTGCTATGATTAGCCTGCTTCAAGGCCGCAGGTGGCGTTTAAGTCAAGAGAGGTGGCACCATGGCACAGCGAATGATCGGCGTGGCTGTGGCGGCGCGAGACGCCGCCGGCGTCCTGGGCAGCATCGAGCGGCTGGAGGGCCTCGGCATTCCCGCCGCCTGGCTCACCACGGGTGGGGCCGGGCTGGACGGCCTCACGCTTTTCGCCGCTGCCGCCGCCAAGACCGGGCGGATCAAGCTGGGGACGGCCATAACCCCCACCTTCCCGCGCCATCCCATCGTCGTAGTGCAGCAGGTGCAGATCCTGGCCCATCTAGCACCTGGCCGCTTCCGCCTGGGCCTTGGCCCCAGCCACCAGGCCACCATCGAGCAGAGCTTCGGCATCCCCTTCAAGGCCCCACATACTCATCTGCGCGAGTATATCCACATAGTGCGAGAGCTGCTCTGGCGCGGCGCCGTCGATTTCGACGGACGCCACCTGAAGGCCCATGCCCGCATCGCCCAGCCCATTGCGGACGTGCCGATCATGGCCTCAGCTCTGCGCCAGAAGGGCTTCGAGCTGTGCGGCGAGATCGCGGACGGGGCTATTAGCTGGGTGTGCCCTGGCGTTTATCTACGAGACGTGGCCCTTCCGGCCCTGCGCAAGGGTGCGGCGCAGGCCGGCAGGCCGATCCCGCCCCTTATCGCCCATGCTCCAGTCTGCGTCCACGACAATCCGGACGAAGTGCGAGCCGCGGCCCGCGAGCAGGTCGGCTTCTACCCGAGGGCTCCCTACTACGCGAAGATGTTCGCCGACGCCGGTTTCCCTGAAGCCTCACAGGGTATCTGGAGCGACGCCATGATCGACGCCGTGGTGCTCTGGGGAGACGAAGCGCGGGTGGCAGGACGCCTGCGCGAGCTTTTCTCGTGGGGGGCGAGCGAGATCGTTGTATCGCCCGTGACGGCAGGCGGCGACAGGGCGGCCTCTCTGTCTCGTACCCTCAAACTCCTGGCCGAGGTCGCAAACAGCGGATAAATGGCCTGCGCGTGCCGCTGGGCGGTCAGCCGCTGAGATAAGCCGCCTAGACGTCTCTAACGC
>JACQUE010000184.1 GCA_016210425.1 Chloroflexota bacterium
GCGAAGAGGGTCATATCCGCAGAGGGCCAGGTGCCCCGGCCCGCTGCCGGGTGTGAAGCCAGGCCCGCCAGGCACCGTCAGGCCACAGATGCCCTTGCGCGCCAGCCCGTCCATGTTGGGCGTGCGGGCCGTCTCCAGCTCCGTCTTACCTGTCTCGGGGTGCGGCAGACCGCCCAGTCCGTCCATCACCAGCAGCACGATCTTGCTGGGGGAGGCGATGCTAATGTCCTTAAGGGTCTCCAAATCCATTCTTCAGGTCCTTAAAAGGATCGGCTAGAGCGTTTCCCCCGCCTCCATTTGCTTGATTGGGCATTGGGTGTCAGCGTATGAGCAGAAGACGCAGCAATCGCCGGGCTTGGGCCTCAGCCGCCGTCCGCAGTTGACGCATTCGTAGAAGAACACGCAGGCGTCCGTCGGCATCTCCGCCTCCTGAACAAAGCCGCATTCAGGGCAAGTTAGCTTAGCCTGAGTCTTGATAGCCGTCTTAGATGGCCCCTACTTATCCTGCAGCGCCGCCACACCGGGCAGCACCTTGCCCTCCAGAAACTCCAGGCTGGCGCCGCCGCCTGTCGAGACGTGCGTCATCTTGTCCATGAGCCCTTCTTCCTCCACGGCGGCCAGCGTCTCGCCGCCGCCGGCGATGGTGATCGCCTTCAGGTGGGCCAGCTCCCGCGCCATGGCCTTGGTCCCTTCAGCGAATGCCGGGAACTCGAAGACGCCCATCGGCCCATTCCAGAACACCATCTTGCACTTCTCAAGCTGCGCCGAGAACAGCTTCACCGTCTCCGGACCGATATCCATGATGCGCCAGCCAGGTTCAATCTTGTCTACGGGAACGGTCTTATAGTGGGCATCGGCGGAAAAGGCGTCGGCGATGACGACGTCCGTGGGCAGAAAGAGCTTGGTGCCGTTCTTGGAGATGAGTTCCATCAGGTGGGCCGCCAGGGGCACCTGCTCCTCGCCCACCGTCGATTCGCCCACCTCCAGCCCTTTGGCCTTGAGGAAGGTGCAGGCCATGCCCCCGCCTATGAGCAGCATATCCAGCTTCTTGATCAAGTTGTTGATGACGCCCATCTTGCTGCTGATCTTGGCGCCACCCAGAAGAGCGGCAAAGGGGCGCTCCGGGTTAGCGGTCACTTTGGTAAGAGAATCTATTTCCTTCTCCATGAGGAGCCCGGCGACGGCCGGCAGGTAGATGGCCACCCCCACGGTAGAAGCGTGGGCCCGGTGAGCCGCACCGAAGGCATCATTGACGAATAAGTCCGCTAGAGAAGCCAGTGCTCTGGCGAAGTTGGGGTCGTCGGCCTCCTCCTCCGGGTGAAAGCGCAGATTCTCCAGGAGAAGGATATCCCCTTCCTTCAGCTCCCATACCGCATCCTCTACTTCCTGCCCCACGCAGTCGCGCACGCTCCTGACCGGAGTACCCAGCAGCTCGGAAAGCCGTTTGGCGACAGGCGCCATGCGCAGGCCCTCGACCACTTTGCCGCCCGGCCGGTCCAGGTGGGAGCAGAGAATTATCTTAGCCCCATGCTCCCGCAGGTACTCGATGGTTGGCATGGTCGCCCTGAGTCTTGTGTCTCCGACCGTGCCCGTCGCCTTGTCCAGTGGTACGTTGAAATCCGCCCTAACCAGGACCCTCCCCCCCCTCACATGCACATCGCGCACGGTTTTCTTGTCCATAGCCTCCCTCTTGATGAGCCCAATGGGCTGACATCAGGTGTTCTTATAGCCGGTTGCGGTCCCCCACCAGCACTGCCTATGCACCAGACACGCAACAACCCCTCTTAGTTCAGTATACCCTCACCTTCAATATGACACGCAATCCAGCCTAGCGAGCGCATCCCTGGTATCTGCGCACCAAGTCCGACCGTCCGTTTGGAGAGTGCTGATGAATATATGACTCAATCTCGACGGACGTGGCGGGCCTCAAAAGGTAACGGCCTTAGCGCTCGCACTCGAGGTCCCGAATCTTCTCCAGACGTCGCGTGTGCCTTCCGCCGACGAACTCGGCGGTCAGGTAGGCCTCGACGACCTCTCTGGCCAGCCCCTGCCCGATGCACCACTCGCCAAGGCATAGCACGTTGGCGTCTGTGTGCTCTCGCGCGCGGCGGGCGCTAAAGGGGTCGTGGCAAAGAGCAGCGCGGATGCCCCTGATCTTGTTGGCCGTTATACTCATGCCGACTCCGTTGCTGCAGATCAGGATGCCCCGGTCGTACTCGCCCCGGGCCACGGCCTCGGCCACCGGCCTGGCGATGTCCGGATAATCGATAGAGCCATTGTCGTAGGTGCCGTAGTCCTCGTATTCATGACCCATCTCCGCCAGCATGCTCAAGATCGCCTGTTTCAGGTTCAGCCCGGCATGGTCGCACCCGACCGCTATGCGCATTGTGCTTCTCCCCTGTGCTTGAATCCGGCCGCAATAGTTTGGGCAAGCCTAAGCAGACTTGCCCTCACATACCTCCAGGACTTCCTGCCAGCTTAGCGCTCCCTCGCGGAGCAACACAGCTCGCTCCCCGGAGACATCCACTATGGTGGACTCCTTACCCATTGGCACGGGGCCCACGTCTATCACAAGCTCCACATGCCCGCCGAGCTGCCCCGCGACCTCCTCGGCCGTTGCGACGCTGCCGGCGCCCGATATGTTAGCGCTGGTAACGGCAAGGGGCCCGCCAACACCTTCAACAAGTGCCAGCGCAACCGGATGATCCGGGACACGGACAGCCACCGTCTCGCCACCAGCCGTGACGAGGCTCGAGACAGAGGGTGCTTTCTTAAGGACCATTGTCAGCGGCCCAGGCCAGAAGCGTCGGGCGAGACGCCAGGCAGCCGGCGAGATATCGGCGGCCACCTGCGGAAGGTCGTCCGTTCGGGCCAGAAACAGCGGGATAGCTTTATCCAGCGGACGTTGCTTAACCTGATAGAGACGAGCAACAGCCCGATCATCGCTGCCAAGCGCAGCGATGCCGTAGACTGTGTCGGTTGGAAATGCTACCAGTTCGCCCCGCTTGAGGGCTGCAATAGCCCGTTCCATGAGCTCGCGCGGTAGATGAGAAGAAAGGCTCGCAGTTGGTACTCTTCGCAAGCGAGAAAGCTTTCGAGGGTTGCTCTCCTTGACGCCAGTATAACACAGGTGTTAATCTCTGGTCGAGAATTTCCCATAAGAGGTCGGTTTGGCGCCTGAGAAGGAGGCTATAGAGAGAGAGGGAGGAGCCAGCAGCCACCGGGTACGGGTCAGCGACGACCTCGAGGTTTCGACATATCTTGAGATCGCCAGGGGGAAAGGCGGCGGGGAGCCCAGGCGCGAGGGTGAGGAGCCCTCGGGCGCTGAGCGGGAGACACTGGTCGTACTCGACTTTGGCTCGCAGTACAGCATGCTCATTGCCCGGCGCGTCCGGGAGTGCAACGTCTACTGTGAGCTTATTCCTTACGATACTCCCTGGGAGAAGATAGCACCCCTGAACCCAAAGGGCTTTATCCTCTCCGGCGGCCCGGCCAGCGTCTACGAGCCCGGCGCTCCGCAGACTCCGGCCTACGTCCTCAAAAGCAAACTCCCTGCCCTGGGCATCTGCTATGGCATGCAGGCCCTCTCCCATCAGCTAGGGGGGCTTGTGGATGCCAGCCCCAGGCGCGAGTACGGCCACGCTGTCCTGCGCCAGAATGCCACGCCATCTCCTCTTTTCCACGGCTTGCCCAACGAGTTCCCCGTTTGGATGAGCCACGGCGACAACATCGTCGAGCTGCCGCCTGGGTTCCGCTCCCTGGCCTATACTGAGAACTCCCCCATCGCCGTTATGGGCAACGAGGAGGGGATCTTCGGCCTACAATTCCATCCGGAAGTGGTACACACACCCCTTGGAAAAGACATCCTCCGCAATTTCCTCTACAAGATCTGCCGCTTCAAGGGCACATGGACGCCCTCCAGCTTCATCAACGACAGCATCGAGCGTATACGGGCCCAGGTCAAGGGCAGCCAGGTCATCTGCGCCCTGTCGGGCGGGGTCGATTCGGCGGTGGTGGCGACTATCATCCACCGCGCCATCGGCGATCAGCTCACCTGCATCTTCGTCGACAACGGGCTACTGCGCAGGGAGGAGCCGGAACGCGTCGTCAACACGTTCCAACGCAACCTGCAGATGAACATCGTCCATGTGGACGCCCGCCACCGCTTCTTGCGCTCCCTCGCCGAGGTTGTGGACCCGGAGCTAAAGCGGCGGCGCATCGGCGAGGAGTTCATCCGCGTCTTCGAGGATGAGGCGCGCCGCCTGGGCCAATTCGACTTCCTGGCCCAGGGTACTCTCTACCCCGATGTCATCGAGAGCACCACAGCCGAGCACAAGAGCGCGGCCAAGATAAAGACGCACCACAACGTCGGCGGCCTCCCCCGCAACATGAGCTTCTCGCTCATCGAGCCGCTACGCGATCTCTTTAAAGACGAAGTACGCCAGGTCGGCCTGGCCCTGGGTCTGCCCGAGGAGATGGTCTACCGCCAGCCCTTCCCGGGCCCGGGCCTGGCCATCCGAATCATCGGAGAGGTAACGGAGGAGCGCCTGGAGATGCTGCGGGACGCCGACTGGATCGTCATGGACGAGGTGAAGAAGGCGAAGCTCTACTACTCGCTCTGGCAAGTCTTCGCCGTCCTGACGCCAGTGCGCAGCGTGGGTGTCATGGGGGACTTTCGGACCTACTCCAACGTTGTGGCGGTTAGAGCCGTGACCAGTGAAGATGCAATGACCGCAGACTGGGCGCGTTTGCCATACGACCTCCTTGCCTCCATCAGCACCCGCATCGTCAACGAGGTCTCAGGCGTCAATCGCGTCGTCTACGACATTACATCCAAACCGCCGGGGACTATCGAGTGGGAGTGACAGGCTCCCGATTCCCTAGCCAGCCACCGCCCAAGAAGCTGTCCTAGTGGCAGCTTCCTTATTGCCATTGCTCCACTGCCATCGCCTCCTTTTCACGGAGCTTGGCCAGGCGCGGTAGTAGCCGAAGCAGCAGTGAACCGAGGAGGAGATATGAGCCAGCCCAAGTTCGAATGGCCGCAGGATGGCCCCAATTTCCAAGGCCAGATAGAGGAGGGCTTAGACCTTGCCCTCAATCGGCATCGGTCCGGCCATCAGCTACGCAACGAACTGATGGGCAAGCTAACGATAAAGGTCCAGTGGGGTGAGGGAACTCCCCATATCGACATGGCCAGCTATCCACGGGTCGTGCTGACGCTAGACCCCACTAACTATGACGCAGCGGCCCTTAACAATCAGTTCGTGCTGCTCCTTAATCGGCTGGCTGTAAGCCTGGGGAGGACCGTGTGAGGAAAGGTAGCCCTGGTGAAAGTCCTGGTCGTCGGTAGTGGGGCTAGGGAGCATGCCCTAGC
>JACQUE010000185.1 GCA_016210425.1 Chloroflexota bacterium
GGCCATGGGTAGCTCACCCGGTTTCGGGTCTAATCCCAGCAACTATCCGCCCTATTAAGACTCGCTTTCGCTCCGGCTCCACGACTGAGTCGCTTAACCTAAACGCTACTGAGATTAACTCGCCGGCTCATTCTTCAATAGGCACGCCAGCAGCCGGGGGGCTGCTCGCCCCCCCGCCTGTGACGGCTTGTAGGCACGCGGTTTCAGGTGCTGTTTCACTCCCCTCCCGGGGTGCTTTTCACCTTTCCCTCACGGTACTCTTCACTATCGGTCGCCGGAAGTATTTAGCCTTGGGAGGTGGTCCCCCCAGCTTCCCCCAGGATTCCTCGTGTCCCGGGGTACTCAAGTACCCGACCGGAGCCGCATCACCTTTCGCCTACGGGACTCTCACCCCCTGCGGCGGCCCTTTCCAGGGACCTTCGGCTAGATGTGCAGTTTGTAACTCCGTCGGCGCCCGGCAGAACGCCACGTCAGGACTTACAACACCACGCATACATAGGCCCGCCGACCACTCAGTATGCACGGTTTGGGCTGTTCCCCCTTCGCTCGCCGCTACTAAGGGAATACTCTCCTCTCCTCGGGGTACTTAGATGTTTCAGTTCCCCCGCTTACCCTCCTGCTGACCTCTCAACAGGATACCCACGCATTACCGCGGGTGGGTTGCCCCATTCGGGTATCCCCGGCTATGCTTGCTAGACAGCTCACCGAGGCTTTTCGCAGTCTTGCCACGCCCTTCTTCGGCTTCCGGCACCTAGGCATCCCCCGTGTGCCCTCTCTCTCTTGACCTACACTAATCTCGACACTTCAATATTCTATTGTTAATGTGCAAAAACCACGGGCCCACACCAGGCCCGCACGTGCACTATAATATACTTCCCATCACCAGATCCTGTCAAGGGTAAACGCCCGCAAAATTAGGGCTCCTTGCCGCCCATTCAAGTCAAGCGCGGGGCAACAGGTGCCAATTCGATAGCAAGACGTGCTAGAATACAGGCGCAAGCATCGATTAAAGAACGGAGAATGCCCGTGAGCGAGATAAAGAGCGCCTTTGAGAGGGCGATGGAGCGGGTCGAAAAGCTCGGGCAACCAACCGAGGAGGAGCGCGGGCGCTGGAAGTACGGGCCGGAGGGCCAGAAGCTGGCCGCCGGCTACCTGCGCGGCCAGGCGAACCTGAAAGCAGCCCTCGCCAGCGCCGACGAGAAGGCCCGCCCCTACCTGAAAGAGGCCATGGCAGAGGTCCTCCTCGCCAATCTGTCGCTGCCCGACAACGAGGCCGCCAAGAACCGGTCGAACCTTGCTATCGATGGCTTGCGCGAGATCGCGGGGGACAAGCGCAAGGTCGACGGCATCATGGCCCAACTCCGCAACATCTTCCAGCACTACGAGACGCAGGGCGCGCAGCAGCGCCAACAGGCCTACCAGCAGGTGAAGGAGAACTTCGGGCGCATGGTGCGTCAGGCCGCCCAGCGCCAGTACGGCAACGCGCCCGTGCCCGACGTGGACGTGGAGGGGCATCCGCAGTTCCAGCAGGAGTGGCACCGGGTGCTGGGGCAGATCAACTCGCAGTACGAGAAGGTGCTGGAGGAGTACAAAGAGCAACTCGCGGCGGCCGTCTAGGCCAGAGAAAGCAAGTTGACAGATCCAAGCGATCGCGAAGCTATATTCCACGACGTCATGGCCCGGACGCGGGTAGTCCGGCCTCCGCGCCAGGCCCTGGCCACCTTCGGCACGACCAACGTCCACTACTACCTAGTGACGGAAGCCGCCTACTCGCAGCTTTCCGGCGGCCCGCCCGACACCGTCATCCGCGAGGGGCGCGTCATCGCCGAGCGCCCGCGCGTCGTCACGCCCTACTACCTCCTGCGCCTCGAAGGTTTCGGCGACAACGCCCGCCGCTACCTGGAGACGGTCGCCGAGCGCGAGGGCGCCCACTCTCCCGGCCTCCTCTACAGCTACCGCAACGAGGGCCTGCAGATGAACATAGTCTCGGAGCAGCAGGAGACGGTGATCGCCAACATCGAGCG
This sequence comes from Chloroflexota bacterium, assembly GCA_016210425.1. Taxonomy (GTDB): domain Bacteria; phylum Chloroflexota; class Dehalococcoidia; order JACQUE01; family JACQUE01; genus JACQUE01. The sequence continues at coordinate 2,025 of JACQUE010000185.1, forward strand.
GGAGATCGACCGCGCCGAGGACCCGCTTTCCGCCGTCATCTCCGGCGTCGACGAGATGTGGGACCTCTCGCTGATGCTGTTCATCTACGGCATGACGGCCGCCTCCACCATGAGCAACGTCGCCGACCTGGGCCGGCGCCGCCTGCTGGACGTGGACGCCGCCGGCGTGCCCGCCGAGGCCCGCGCCACCATCGAGAGTCTCTTCGTCCAGGTGCGCACCGGCGAGGCCGACCCCTCGGCGCTGCAGACGGAGCTGCGCCACTGGGGCCTCTGGGACGAGTACGAGGACCGCTTCCTGGCGCTGTTCAGCAAGGGACGGTGAAGGTTTGATTTACCTCACCCCCTTCCGTTCCCCCTTGTCGCCGGAGAGGGGGCTAGGGGGAGAGGTTACACGTCTTAATAGGGCGTTCCGGCATGAATGAACTCATCGCCACCCTGGTTGCCAAGTACCAACAATTGACCCCTCAGCAACGCCGCCGCTACAACGAGGCGCAAACACGCCACGACTTCATCGACCCCCTCTTTGAAGCCCTGGGGTGGGACATGCGTAACATCCACAGTGACGATGTAGCGGTTGAGACGCACGTCTCCGGCGGGCGGGCCGACTACGCCTTCAAGCTAAACGGGGTGACTCGCTTCTACCTTGAGGCCAAGCCGCTCGAAGAGAACCTCCATAACCAGGAGCACGTGAAACAAGCCCTCACGTATGCCTACAACAAAGGCGTGCCCTGGGCAGTCCTATGCAGCTTCGCCGGTCTGCAGGTCTTCAATGCTACATGGGAGACTACGGACCTCAGCTATGCCAGGGTATTGAACCTTACATGGCAGGATTATGCCAGCACTGATTCGGATTTGGGCCTTCTTTCCAAAGAGGGGTTCACGGAAGACAAGCTAGATAAACACGCCACGCGCTACGGTGGGATGCGGCCCCGTTTGCCTGTGGACAAGAGCTTGCTACAGCAACTACGCGAGTGGCGTGAGAGGCTATTTACGCAGATATCCAAGTATCGGCCAGATTTGACGACGGAGCAGGTGGACGAAGCTATCCAGCGCCTACTAAACCGGTTGATCTTCATCCGCACTTGCGAAGATCGGCGCATTGAAGAGCCAAAGTTGCGGGCTGCTTTGAATCGGTGGCGCGAGGAAGGTCACAAACCAGGGCTTGCGACAATAGTACAAGGCATCTTCGAGGAGTTCGATGCCAGTTATGATAGTGAGCTTTTCTCATTTGCTTTGGCCGACCAAGTCTTAGAAGAAGCTGTGGGTCTTGATGACATCTTGAACGGCCTTTACCGCCCTCCCAGAAGCCTAGCCGATTACGATTTCTCCATCATAGACCCCGATCTGCTGGGCGCGGTCTATGAGCAGTATCTTGGCTATGTGGCGCAGGCTGCAAGAGAACGTGCAGCCCAGCAGGAGCAACGCCCTCTTCCAGGCATGGAACATCAGGCGCCACCGGTTCATCTCGAAGCAAAGCGAACGAAGCGCAAAGAGCAGGGCATCTACTACACGCCCAAGTGGGTGGTGGACTATATCGTCCAGCAGACGGTGGGCCGCCTTCTGAAAGAGAAGCAGCACAACGACATCTTGGGCCTCAAGATCCTGGACCCGGCGTGCGGCTCCGGCTCCTTCCTCATCCGCGCCTACGACGAGCTGCTGCGCTACCACGCCGGTGTCAGAGGCAAGTCCGTGGCCGAGCTTGACCAGTGGGACCGGCTCCCTGTGCTCACGCGCAACATCTTTGGCGTGGACCTGGACCAGCA
>JACQUE010000195.1 GCA_016210425.1 Chloroflexota bacterium
CGCCAGGTCCTGGAGGCGACGCACCAGGGGGCCGCCGTAGGGTACATGCTGTAGGCAGGGGCCGTAACCGGCACGAGAAGGGCGCGCCCCAACGGGCGCGGGCGTATCTCATGGCGACGTCAGGCGCTAATCTGGCCCGGTTCCTCTTCTCCCCAGTCGCCTCCGATGTACTCTTCAGGCTCCCTATCGAAGGCCGCCTTACAGCCTGGCCCGCAGAAGTAGTAGGTCTCTCCTTGATATCTGGAGGTTGCCGGTGCGTTACGTTCATCCACTTCCATGCCGCAAACGGGGTCTCTTGCCATCGTTTCCTCCTTGGGGCCCAGCGGCCGGACACCTTGTTGTGCGCCTGCCACTGGGGACTGCTTGGCATCGCAAATCGGAACTTGCTGCTAAAGACGCGAGCTACGTTGCGAAGACTTTCGGTGGCTGGTTGAGGAACTTGAGGACTGGTTGGGCGGAACTGACTTATGACTTATACTAGTATATGACGATAACCCAGTCAATACAGATTCATTGAGATGGAGATTGAGACGGAGGATGATATGTGGGACATGCACGGAGGGGGCGGCTGGTGGATGATATCGGGTTGGCTCTGGGTGATACTCTTCTGGGCAGTGGTGATAGGCCTGGTCGTCTGGGTTGTGGGAAGACTGACGGGGAGACGTGAGCTCCCTCCTGGGCAGGAGCGAGTTACGCCTCAAGAGATCGCCAGGATGCGTTACGCTCGCGGCGAGATCTCGCGCGAGGAGTTTGAGCAGATTATACGCGACCTCTCGGAGCGGTAGAGGCGTTGGTTGCGGCGCACGCTGGCCACTTGCCTGCACGTCCTTGCTACCATGGCAGCGGATTCTTCATCCGGCTACTCAATAGGCTGAGCTGTCTTCGAAGTCCGGCTGGTCTTCGAACACGCACCAACCAGATACGTCATCCCACCGGAAAAGCCCTACAACCGTTTCACCCCTTTTGAGAAGGAGCACTTCCGTGGGAGTAGCGCCGCCCGCGATCGCTTGCTTCGCCACGTCAGCTCTGTCAGCCTTGGCCCTGACGACGTTGCCGTTCTTCAGGTGGACTTCAACCATAGCATCTCTCCTTCTATAGACTAATAGATCGCCCTGGTCCATAGACGCTTGCGCGTCCAAGGCGACTTCTCACGACACTAAAAACGTCAGGTTGTTCTAAGGGAGTAGCTGCTTTAGCAGTTGTTCCGATGCATAGAAAAGCGCAAAACCGACAAGTACCCACAGGAAGACGAGCCTGGAAGGCATCCGGGCGGCGGCTGGAAGGAGGTCGCTCGCGCCGATGTGAATGAAAGTCCCTGCCGCCAGGGCGAGGAAGACCTGGACAAGGAACGGGTCGATATTCCCGATCACAAGAGTAACAGCCGTTCCCAGTACCGTCGTCAGTCCAACAGCCACCGCCGCTATCAGGGCTCTTTTCCTTCCCCATCCTCCTGCCCTAATGGTAGCAGCTACTGAGAAGCCGGAGCCGACGTCGTGGGCCATCACCGCCAAGAACATAATCACCCCCAGCGATGTGCTCGTGAGAAAGCCCGCGCCTATCGCCACGCCGTCAAAGAAATCATGAGCCGCCCAACCGACTATAGATGCCAAGCCAACGGCGGGGCTGATGGCGGTTTCCGTTGTGCGTGTTGTGTTTCGTTGACGCTTGGCAAAGAAACCTTCCAAGAGGTGTTCGCTAACGTAGATGAGGAGGAAACCAAGCATTATATAGGGAGCGGCATCGGAGCCCTCCGCCAGCGCTTCAGGTATGACGTCCAGGAATACAGCGGCTAGGAGAAAGCCTCCGCCTAGGGCAAGATAATTGCCTATCGTGGCTGGGGGCAGGTGGCGGCGAAAGGTGACAATGCTGCCCCCTACGGCATTGGCCAGTACAGTCAAGAAGCTGAGAAGGAGCGCGTATCCCTCGATCGGCATTATGCCCTATCTGTCCGGCATGTCTGGCACCGGCCATAGATCTCGATCCGGTGCCCTACGACCTGATAGCTGCTCTCCCGAGAGACTCGCTCAATGAGGTCGGTTACGTCGCAGCCGAAGATGTCGGCTACGCTGCCACATTCGATGCAAACGAGGTGGTGGTGATGGCCTTGGCGACTTAGGATGTACTCCATGCTGCCATCGGCCAGGAGCACGCGGCAGAGAAGGCCGAGCTTGACCATGAGGCGTAATGTCCGGTAGACCGTGGCCCTGCCGATGCTGGGTATGACATCCACTATCTCCTCGGCCCGAAAGTGGCCGTCCCGGACGGCCACGGCCTCCAGTACCGCCCGCGTCGCAGGCGAGACCTTACGGCTGCTCGATTCGATCTCCTCGACCCACCCCTCGATTAAGCTGTCCATCCGCCTTCCTGATACTTAGTATCACAATAGTAGGTTAACATCCGCTCCGTTGGCGGTCAAGGGATCGATCGGAGGTCGGGCTAGACCTAGCTCTCGCGGTTAGCCCGCTTCATAGCGGCGCGGGCCATCGCGCGGCGGGCAGCCCGCGACTGAGTGGCTCGGTGTCGGTGGCGGTACCAGAGGGCGGTCCCGCAGGCAACGAAGGCGACAACCGAGATGATCTGGGCTACAGGCAACTCACCGGCCTTCCAGTTGCCGATGCGGAGGAACTCCAGAAGGAACCTTCCCAGCGGGTAGAGCATGCCGTAGAGCAAGACTATGTCTCCGTCACGCAGGCGGCCGGCAAAGCGCCTCGCCGCGAACAGGAGGATGACGAAACTGAGCAGGTTCCACATCGACTCGTAGAAGAAGAGGGGGTGGAACTTCTCGTATGATGTGTAGCCCTCTACCCTGTGGCCCAGGTCTATGTTTATGCCCCAGGGCAAGTTAGTGGGGCGCCCGTAAAGCTCCTGGTTGAAGTAGTTGCCCCAGCGGCCTATGGCCTGAACCAGGATAAGGCCAGGGGCTCCGATGTCCAGCCAACGAGGCACGCTCAGGTGGTTCAGCCTTGCGTAGATGAACATGCCCGTAATGGAGCCGACTATGGCGCCGAAGATACCGATGCCGCCCTTCCATAGCGCCGGTATAAGCTGCGGGTTTTCCCTGTAGTACTGCCACTGATCGATGACATGGTACGCGCGCGCACCGATCAGGGCCAGGACGAGACAGACGACCAGGGCCGAGAAGACATGGTTGGGGTCTTCGCCGCGGCGTTTTGCCTCCCGTTGGGCAACCAGGGCGCCGGCCAGCAGGCCGATAACGATCAGTAGGCTATACCAGCGCAGACCAAACGAGCCGATCTTAAAGGCGTATTCCATATCTCTAGCCACCCTAACTACGTATGCCGGGCATCGCTCCCTAAAGCCCCTGCTGCGGCGATCCCCCGCTCGATATGCCGTATAATCTCGCCGAAGTCATCACATGATATGAAGCTCATTGCGTTGGCCTCACAGTGCTCCTTAAGCGCACCCCTGGCCATGAGCAAGTCGGCTTTTGGGGCCGGGCAAATGTCGGTGAAGCCATCGCCGCCGTAAGCTACCATGTAACCCCTGTCCTTGAGCTGCTCCAGGCGGGCGCACTTGCAGTGGCCCGCCGTCTCACAGATGCGATGCCCCTCCGCGTAGCCCATAGCCAGGTGGCCGTTCACGAAGTTAGCCTTCGCTGCCGTCCAGCGCAGGCGGCCAAGCCCCCAGTGATTCAGAAGCCCCTCGATATAGAAATCGAGCCCACAGGAGACGATCTCAAGGAGGATGCCTCTCTTCTCGCAGAAATCGGCCAGGGTCTGGAGCCCGGGCCGAAGCCTGGCGTGGGTTGTAGCGTAGGCGAGGAGCTCCTCTTTGCGCGCCGGCAAGCAAGCGAACTCGCGCTCAAGACACTCGCGGCCGGAGATGATGCCCGCTTTCCGCATGGGGACGAACTTACGCCAATCACCCGCTGCGAACGTGTCCAGTAGCATCTCCCCGACATCGCGCTCGGTAACCGTGCCGTCGAAGTCGAGGAGAACCGCCCATTTCGCCAGGTCCACGTCACGCCCGCTTGCTGCCATCGGAGATAATCCTAGCACAGCGGCAAAGGAAGGCACAACATGAAGGGCGATAGCCGGAAGCTATCGCCCAAGGCTTTGAGCGAGATGCAGCGTTTGGTCACCAGGCCAGGCGCCTGGCAAAGCACGAAGGTGGCCGCAACCAGCCTACTCTGCGCTACATGCCATGGCGTGGAGCTCGCAAGAATGGGGATGAGAGGTGACACATTTGTAAGCGGATGTGGCCGCTATGACGCCCTGCGCAGTCGCGGTGATGGTCTGCTTCAGGTCTCCCGCGCCATCCGTAACATCTCCCGCTGCAAAGACGCCACGCACGTTGGTGCGCATGAGCTTGTCCACCGCGATCTCTTTCTTGCTGTTTAGCTTCACTCCCAGTGCCTGCGCCAACGTTGTCCGAGGGTCAGCGCCGATCTCCACGAACACCCTGCCCACGGCTAGCTCTTTTGTCCCCTGGAAATCCCGGTCCAGGGCCAGACCCTCGACGACGTTGTTTCCCCGAATGCCCACAACGTTCGTGCCGAGGAGGATGTCCACGTTAGGGCTCCTCTCCAGTTCGTGGACGTTTATCGGCTCCGCTCTTGAAAACCTATCGCCTCGGTAGATTATATAAACGTGCTTGGCGTATTTTGCTACAAGGAGGGCGCCTTTCACCGCGGCATCGCCACCACCGACGACGGCTGCTACCGCCCCCTTGGACAGCGGCGCATCGCAGACGGAGCAGTAGGAGATCCCTTTGCCGGTTAGCTCTTCCTCCTTGGGCAACATCAGCTTACGACGCTCCCTGCCCACGGCGATGATCACCGTTTTCCCCTGGTAGCTAACGTCGGCAACCCTGGCCGAGAAACACGCATCCGTTTTCTCGATCTGGTCGACGCGGTCATCGATGATCTCGACTCCCAATGCCTCTACCTGCTCCCGCATCTTCATCATCAGGTCAAACCCGTCGACATGACCGAGGCCAGGGTAGTTCTCGATGACGCCGGCGATGCCCGTATCGCCTCCGAACTGCTCGCCGATGACCAGTGTCTTCATTCGGTAGCGGGCCGCGTAGAGGGCAGCGCCGAAGGCAGCCGCCCCCGCGCCAACTATAAGGACATCGTACAGATCATCCTGGGGCATGAAGCCCACTCCTTCCAGCCTTTCTTCACATCATGATATCATGCCCCGCATCTTGGAGCGAATCGGCTAAAGGGCGGACTCCAGCACGATGACCTGAGGACTTGAGGGAAGCTTATCCTTCGATATCTCGATCTCGCTGGAGTTGGCCCTTTTGACATTGTCCTTGCCCTTTAGAAAGGCGTCCACCCCGCCGATCGGGAATCCCAGCTTCTCCGTCTTATAGTGCATCGGGATGATCACCTTGGCATTGAGGGAGCGGGCCACCTCGGTGGCGCCGATGGGGTCCACCGTGAAGTGGCCGCCAACGGGGACGAGGATCACGTCGACGTCGCCGATGGTGGCGCGCTGGCGGGGGTTGAACTGGTGGCCCAGGTCACCGGCGTGGCAGACCCGGATGCCGTCCACGGTGAAGACGAAGACGGTGTTCTTGCCGCGCTCGGCGCCAAGCTTGTTGTCGTGGAACGTGCCGACGCCTTTGAACTCGACGCCGTTTGCCTGGCGCGTGCCCTCGCCGCGAACAGCGACGGGGTTACCGGGCACACCGGCCACATGGTTGTGGTCGCCGTGCTCGTGGCTGACCGTCACAACGTTCACCTCTTCGCTGATGGGGCCATAGCCGATGTTGCCGTTGTACCCGCCCGCTTCGTAGGGATCGGTCAGGATGCGCGTCCCATTCTCAGAGGTGATCACAAAGGCAGCGTGCCCTAGCCATTTGATCTTCATAACGTCCTCCTTTAGTAGGCGAAATCAACTTCGATCATACTGCAAGATAGTACCGTGTCAAGACGGAAACGATGGCAACAAAAAGGTGATATACCAGACACGATATCGCGGCATTGGGTGACCGGCTGAGCTGGTTGACAGATGGAGCGCCAGGCGGGAGACTATGGCTGATCCATTATGAAAAAGCCTAATGCTGCTCGCAAGTGGAATGTACTCCTGATCGGCGGAAGCAGCGGCACAGGCAAGACTACTCTTGCTCCTGAGCTTGCCAGCTACTTCGGTGTCGCAGTCTATCAAGCTGATGACTTCAGACTCGTGCTTCAAA
>JACQUE010000187.1 GCA_016210425.1 Chloroflexota bacterium
AATATAATAGATTATCTGGTTTTAGCTAATCATACCTATGATTACTGAGAAACCTTTGACCACTGAAGAGGTCTCGGATTACCTTCGCATCGACCGGATGACCATCTATAAGCTGGCCCGGCGCAGGGTCCTGCCTGCGGTGAAGGTCGGACGCCATTGGCGCTTCCCGAGGCATCTGATCGACGAGTGGCTTCGGGACCACTCCCTGCAGCAGAAGCGGCGCATCCTGGTCGTAGATGACGAAGCCATAATCTGCGACCTGGTTTCTGAAATCCTCGGAGCCGAGGGCTACGACGTGGTGGCGGTGCAGGATGGCGGCGAGGCGTTGCAGTGGCTGGGCCGGCAGCGGTTCGACCTTGCTTTCCTGGACCTGATGATGACGCCACTCAACGGTGTTGAGGTTTTCCAGCATCTCCGTGAGGTGGACCCGGAACTGCCGGTCATCATCATCACGGGCTACCCGGACAGCGACTTGATGGTTCGGGCCATGGATAAAGGGCCATTCGCCATCCTGAAGAAGCCCTTTGGCAAGTCTCAGATCGTGAACGCTGTAAAGACGTTCCTGCATAGCCGGGCTCCCGACAGCGCGGTTGCCCGCTAGACCCCCCGACCGGCATAGCTGCCTGGTGGCAACGAACGAGCAAGGGGGAAGAGAGTGAAGAGAGCGAAGAGAGCCTGCCTAGCTATCGTTGTGTCGCTATTTCTGCTGCTGGCCTTCGCCGCGACTGTGACAGCCTCGGGGCCAAAAAAGTTCCAGGCGAGCGCGCCCGTCGCCGTCACCTCTCCGGGCACCGTCCGCCAGATTGGCCCCACCTTCTTCACAGAAGGCGAGAGGATCGATGGGGTGATCCAGTCGTCCGACTGGGACGACATTGAGGACGCGGCCTTCTCTGTGGTCCATAACTCGGTTGTCACAATAGATCCGGCAACTTTACGCATAGTAGCCGGCAGTGCCAGCGGCACTTTCACCTTGACACGGCCGGATGGCAAGGGCACTTTACATGGCTCCTATCAGGCCACTATAAGCGGGGTGCTGACGTGCCTTATCTCGCCGCTGCCTTGCGCCGTGGATGACGCAGGTGTCTGGCAGGCGGCTGGCGGCACCGGCGAGTTCGAGGGCGTGCGCGCCCAGGGCAACTGGCAAGGGCACCTGGACGGGGCATCTCTGGCAGGCCTCAGCGGCAGCGTGCAACTCAACGGAAGGCTGCTGGAGAAGAAGTCGAAACACGAGGAGCACGACTAACCAAGCTCAGCCGCTTTAGGCGAGGGCAAAACGCAGGAGAGTTGAACTCCCCGGTCGGGCGACTGGACTGCGATGAAAGGGGCGGTCGGATGTGGGAGAGGTACTGCTCTTTTCTTGACCTGTCCGTTGAGGGGTTCATTGCCAGACAGGAGGAGCTGCTTCAACAGCAGCTTCGCTTGCTCGTGGGGAGCCCGTGGGGGGATCTGTTCCTTGGCAAGAGGGCGCCCAGGGATGCCGCTGAGCTAAGGTCCCAGGTCCCCCTCACTACATACCAGGACTATCTGCCTTATCTCGGCAAAGACAGGGAGAACCTTCTCCCTGTCAGGCCTTACCTGTGGGCCCACACATCCGACAGGTGCGGCTCCTTCAAGTGGGTGCCCTATACCCGCCAGGCCTACGACAGTCTCGCAGACATTAGCATCGCCTGCTTCATCCTCGCCTGTGCCTCTAAGAAGGGCGAGGTTAACCTTCGCAAAGGCGACCGAATCCTCTACAACCTGCCGCCGCGTCCCTATATGTCCGGCTTTATCGGATTTGGTATATTGGAGCGTTTCCCGTTTCGGCCTATAATACCGCTTGAGATTGCCGAGAGCATGGACTTTAAGGAGCGGACGAAGGCCAGCTTCAGGGAGGCTCTTACCTCCGGTGTTGATTTCGTTGCGTCTATGACGAGCGTGCTGGTGAAGGTGGGAGAAGACCTGACCGAGCGCGCCAACAATGGAGGCGGAAAGCTGGGCAAGGTGGTCACTCAGCCTGGAGCGTTGGGGCGTCTGCTTAAAGCGAAGCTGCAGTCGGGTATCGAGGGACGCGGGATGCTGCCGAAGGACCTCTGGTCTCCGAAGGCTGTCATGTGCTGGGGCATCGACACCGAGGTGTTCCGCGATCGCCTCAATAGGCATTGGGGCCAGGTGCCCTACGAGGTCTATGCCTGCACGGAGGCGGGAATCATCGCCATGCAAGCCTGGAACAGGCGCGGACAGACTCTCGTCCCCCACGCCGTATTCCTCGAGTTTCTTGCCGAGAACGAGCGAGTCAAGGTACAGCAGGAGCCGAGTTACACGCCATCGACGGTGCTTATCGACGAGCTCCAGCCGGGCCAACGCTATGAGCTGGTGATAACCAGCTTCCATGGGATGCCGTTCGTCAGGTATCGCGTCGGCCACTTCGTTCGGGTGATGGATAGGGATGACCATGAGACGGGCGTCCGTCTGCCGCAAGTGACCTTCGATGGTCGGGCCGATGACCTCATCGATATAGCAGGCTTCACCCGCATCGACGAAAAGACGATATGGCGAGCGCTGGTCAGATGCGGGATCAACTGCGCCGACTGGGTCGTGAGAAAAGAGGAGCAGACAGGAACGCCGGTGCTCCACCTCTACCTCGAAGACGGGCCGTTTCAGGTCGGCCCGGGCATCGCGAGGCAGCTTCACGATAGCCTTGCCGCCATCGACCCATTCTATCGCGACCTAGATCGGTTGCTGGGGATAGATCCTCTGCGGGTCACGGTATTGAAGAAAGGGACCTTCAAGAGCTACTATGAGGAGAAGCGGAAGCAGGGGCTTGGTCTCCTGGAATGCGTCCCTTCCAAGATGGGGCCGCCCGATGAGACCGTTTGGGACTTAAAACGTTTAAGCAGCGGAGGCTGATACCGAGGTTTGACCTTTGACTTCATATGAGCTGCTCCCCCTGGCGGCCTTCGTCATCAACGTAGCCCTGTTCGCCTGGATACTCCTCCTCAAGCGTAAGAGCCCGCTCCACCGCGTCTTCTCGGCCTTCCTCCTGAGCATGGCCCTCTGGGGCTTGAGCATCTATGCTATGCGCACAAGCCCCGACCTGTCAGGCGCCCTCGCCTGGGATAAAGCGGTCCTGCCTGTTCTCGCCGCTATCGTCGTTTTCTTCCTCCATTTCACCTACCTTTACACGGGCTTCAAACCACGCAAGCGGCTGCTAGCCTCCGCCTATCTGCTTCCGATCCTGGGCGGAGTCCTCTACCCGACGCACCTGCTGGTCCATGGCATGAAGCATCGCTTCTACGGGTATGCACCGGAGGCAGGCATCCTGTTCCCGCCTTATCTCCTGGCCCTGCATGTCGTTGTGCTGTTGGGCTTGGTGAATCTCGTGCGAGCGCACCGTCTCTCCCGTTCCGAGGACGAGAGGGAACGGCTGCGGTATATGATCCTTGGCATTGCCAGCTCCATCATAGGCGGCATCACGGATTACATCGCGGCTGCTGGCCTTCCAATGTACCCGCTTGGTATCCCGGGGAACATCCTCTTCGGCCTGCTGACCACCGTGGCCATAGTGCACCTGCGACTGCTGGATGTGGTGCTAGCTTTTCGCAAAGGTATCGTCTACTCCATCATCAGCGCGGTCTTGCTGGCCACCTATGGCGGCGGTGTAGTGCTCCTCAACCAATTCCTGCAGGGCATCGCCACCACCGCATCCTTCGTCCTCAACATACTCTTGGTGCTTCTCGTCGCCGTGGCACTCCACCCTATTCTGCGCTGGTCTCAGAGCCTCGTAGACCGATGGTTCTATCGGGGGCGCTACGATCACCTGCGTGCCCTGGAGCGGTTTGGGCTGGAGACGAAGGACCTCACGGACCTCCAGCAGCTAGCCTCTTCTCTCATTAAGCTGATCACGCTGGCCATGAAGGCGAGGGCAGTTCACCTGTTGTTGCCTGACCGGGCCCGGGATAATTTCGAGCTCGTGGCCAGTACGGATGGCACGCAACCGGGCGGAGCTATACTCTCCTCTGCGAGCCCCCTCCTCGCCTGGTTCGCCGTGCGTCCCAATGTGCTGCTGGCAGCTTCGCCGGCCGATTTGCCCTTCGCCAGCAGCTTGCCTCCTGAGGAGCGGGCAACGCTGGACGCCCTCAAAGGTGAGATCTACGTCCCGCTCAAGACCCAGGGTGAGCTCTCGGGCCTCTTGATCGTGGGGAGAAAGGCCTCCGGACATCCTTACTCCGACGAGGACATAGGCCTTCTGCAGACCGTCGCCCACCAGGCGAGCACCGCTATCCGCAACTCCCAGCTCTTCGCAGAGGCGGAGGCCCGTGCCGGGGAGGCCAGGCAGTCAGAGCGGCGTTACAAGAACCTTCTGGAGAGGGCCAACGACGCCATCTTCCTCATCGGGACGGACACTCTGCGCATCGTCGATGCCAACCAGCAGGCGTTGGCCCTGACTGGCTACACCACCAACGAACTTCTGTCGCTCGACGCCGTGGCGCTGCATATGCCTGAGGAGCGGGAGCGGGCCGCCGAGATATGGTCGCGGACGGTGGGGC
>JACQUE010000190.1 GCA_016210425.1 Chloroflexota bacterium
GCGCTATGAAGGTGGTCATAACCGGCGGCGCGGGGTTCATCGGGTGCAACGCGGCCATGCGCCTGGCGGAACTGGGACATGAGGTGGTCATTTTCGACAACCTCTCCCGCCCGGGCAGCGAGAGAAACCTGGCGTGGCTCCAGGGGCAGCACAAGGTACTCTTCGTCAGGGGCGACGTGCGCGACAGCAGCGACGTAGAGTCGTTCTTCGCCGGCCACAAGGATGCCGATGCCGTCCTGCACCTGGCCGCGCAGGTGGCCGTAACCACCTCTGTAACAGACCCCCGCCATGACTTCGACGTGAATGCTTTCGGCACCTTTAACGTCCTGGAGGCGGTACGCAAGAGCGGCGGCAACCCTGTCTTCGTCTTCTCCTCCACCAACAAAGTCTATGGCGAGATGCTGGAGGCACAGGTGGAGCTAAGGGATGGGCGATACCGGTATGCTGCTCTCCCCTGCGGAGTCGGCGAGGCGCAGCCCCTGGATTTCCACTCGCCCTACGGCTGCTCCAAGGGCTCTGCCGACCAGTACGTCCGCGACTACCACCGCATCTATGGCATGAGGACGGTCGTCCTGCGCAAGTCCTGCATCTACGGCTACCGCCAGTTCGGCATAGAAGACCAGGGATGGGTGGCATGGTTCGCCATCGCCGCCATGCAGGGGCGACCCATCACCATCTACGGCGACGGGCGCCAGGTCCGTGACCTCCTCTTCATCGACGACCTCGTGAACCTGTACCTGGCAGTTATCGATAGGGCGGAGATGGCCCAGGGCCAGGTATTCAACATTGGCGGAGGCCCCGCCTTCCAGCTATCGGTCCTGGAGGCCCTCGGGCTGCTGGAACGCCTGTCCGGCAAGAAGCTTAACCTCTCCTACGATGACTGGCGACCGGGAGACCAGAAGGTCTACGTCAGCGATACATCCAAGGCTCGCCGCGTACTGGGCTGGCGGCCGACGGTCCCGCCGGAAGAAGGCATAGAGAGGCTCTACCGCTGGGTCGAGGGGAATCGCGAGCTATTCGGTAAGTGACGGAGGCATCCTTGAGGATCGCCGAAGTGGCGACGCGCATGGTAAAGGAAGCAGCCTGCCAGGCCTTCTATCAGGCAGACAGGGTAGGCCTTGCGCCGCGCCGGAGGCGGCTGCCGGTCCTCTGCTACCATAGGGTGAACCCAGGCGGGCCGGACTATCTTTCCTACGACCAGCGCCTGAGGGTCTCGCCGGCAACGTTTGAAGCCCAACTCGCCTATCTTAAGAAAAGGTACACGCCGATAAGCTTCGCCGACCTAGTCCGATGGCAGCGGGGAGAAAGTCCGCTGCCTCGTAACCCTGTGGTGATCACCTTCGACGATGGCTATCGCGACTTCTTCCAGCACGCCCATCCCCTGCTGCGCCGGATGGGCATCCCAGCGACGCTCTTTGTAGTGAACAGCTACATCGACAGCCAGCCGAAGCCCTGGTGGGAAGAGGTGGCCCTGGTGTTTGAGAAGACGCGCGAGCCGGCGCTCAGCCTCAAGGACGTCGGGCTTGGTCAGGGCATCCTCGCTATCGGTGACAGCCGAGCCGCCGCCTGTCATGCCGTCATCAACGCTATGACCGCCATATCGCAGGACGCGCGGGACGAAGCGGTAGGGCGCCTGGCAACATGCCTCGGAGTCAGCCTCGATGCCTCGCCTCCCCAGCCGGTCTTCCTGTCATGGCAAGAGCTAGCAACGATGGCCGAGGTCGGTCTGGAGGTAGGGTTGCATGGCCGCTCCCATGCCTTGCTAGACCGCGTAGGTCCCCTTCAGGCTGAGGCGGAGATCGGGCAAGGCAAGGCCGAGCTTGAGGAACGGTTGGGACGGAAAGTCGTCGCCTTCGCCTGTCCAGTCCAGGTTGCCCCAAACGCGACGGCCCGCGATAGCCTGCACAGGTCCGGCTTTGCCGTTGTCTGCACCACGCCGGGCCTGAACCGGCTGCCCAGCCTGGACCTTTATGACATCCATCGACTGCTGGTATACGAGGAGCCGCTCCCTATATTCGCAGCCAGGGTGGCAGGCCTTCTGTTCAGGCCAACGCACCCAACCGAAGGGTACTAGGCCCCATGTGTGGCATCTGCGGTCTTGTGGGCGTGAGCGATGCAGGCATCGTGAAACGGATGTGCGACGCCATCGCGCATAGAGGGCCCGATGACGAGGGCCTGTACACCGGCAGTGAGGCGACGTTGGGGGCGAGGCGCCTTGCCATTATCGACCTCTCCACCTCTGCCCATCAGCCGATGAGTAACGAGGACGGCAGCCTGTGGTTAGCCTTCAACGGTGAGGTCTACAACTATCGGGAGCTGCGCTCCGAGCTTCAGCGGCGCGGGCACGTTTTCCGAAGCAACGGCGACGGCGAGACGCTGCTCCATTTGTATGAGGAGCATGGCGAGGCCTGCGTGCAGCACCTGCAAGGAATGTACGCCTTTGCCATCTGGGACAGCCTGCGTCGCCGCCTCTTCATCGCTAGAGACCGCCTGGGGATAAAGCCCCTCTACTACGCTCAGAAGGGCAATCTCTTTGTCTTTGCTTCTGAGATCAAGGCCATGCTGGCCTCGGGTCTGATCGCCAAAGAGGTAGACCATCAGGCCATCAGCCACTTCTTGTCCTTTGGGGCCGTGCCTGCGCCGCGCACCATCCTGCGCGAAGTCCACGCCCTCTTGCCGGGCCACTGGCTGCGCCTGCAAGGCGGGAAACTCGCTGTTGAGCGATACTGGGACGTGGAGTTTGCGGAGCAGCCGCCCCAGCGCGACGAAAGAGAGTGGGCGAAGGCGCTGCTGGAGCAGCTACGAGAATCGGTGCGCTCCTGCATGGTGAGCGACGTGCCGCTGGGAGCCTTCCTCAGCGGCGGCATCGACTCCAGCGCCATCGTGGGCCTGATGAGCTCGCTCGTATCGCAGCCCGTGCGCACCTTCTCGGTACGCTACGATGCCGGAGGCGCGCAGTACGATGAAAGCCCGTACGCTCGGATGGTGGCGCAGCGCTTCGGAACGGAGCATACCGAGGTTGTAGTGACCGAGGGGGATGTAGCGGAGCGGCTAGACGATATCGTCTGGCACATGGACCAGCCCAGCCACGACGGACTCAACAGCTACTTCGTCAGTAAAGCAGCCCGTACGGGCGTGACCGTGGCCCTGTCCGGTCTGGGCGGGGACGAACTCTTCGCCGGCTACGGCAACTTCAAGTTCGCGCGCAGGATGGAAAGGCTGCGCCCTTTCAGCAGCCTGCTCTCTCCATTGACCCAGTCCGCCGTCGTCGCTGCCGATGGCCTCATGCCAGCGTCCTACCGCAATCACTGGCTCTGGCAGCAGGTCGGCAAGGGGCTCCTCGCACGGTACCCGACGACGGCTCGCGCCTACGCGGTGCGCCTCTTCTACGACGAGGCCGAGAAACGAAGGCTCCTCCAGGGCGGCCTAGTCAATCGGAACGGCCACGAGACCTCATTGGGCCTCATCGAGGGCCTCGCTCAAAGGGTCAGTGGGGCCGACACGGTTAATCAGATCTCGTATCTTGAGATGAGAAGCTATATGGCTGACACCCTCCTGCGCGACGCCGACGTGATGAGCATGGCCCACTCGCTGGAGGTGAGGGTGCCCTACCTGGACCACCGGCTGGTCGAGTTCGCTGCCACAGTTCCGCCCGAGTTAAAGCTGCGGGGAGCCGTGCACAAGTACATCTTGAAGGAGAGCCTCAAGGAGCTGCTACCGAACGAGATACTGAACAGGCCAAAGATGGGCTTCTCCTTCCCGCTGGCCATCTGGCTGAGAGGAAACTCTCTTAGGCATGTCGTCGATTCTTGCCTGACGCGCGAGGCTGTAGAGCGCCGCGGCTTCTTCCGCTGGCGGGAGGCCGCCGCCGTCCGCGATGACTTCTACCGCCTCTCGCCGGAAAGCCCCACCGTTTACCGGATGTGCCAGCGCCTCTGGACCATCGTCGTCCTTGAGCTATGGTGCCGAAGATATCTGGACAGCTAGAAGCAGGGAGCCATGGCAGATAACACAGTTACCATCGTCTATTTTGTCACGGCAAGCTGGGAGAGCTTCTTCTCGATCCGGCTGCCGCTCTGGCAGAACTTTGCCCGGACGCTGGGCTCCCAGGCGCGCGTGATCTGCGTCGGCCGGGGCGTTGACCCCCTGTTAACGCCTATCGTGAACCGCCGTCGTTTCGGACAATGGCTCTCCGGTGGGATGAAGCTCCGCCAGCTCGTCGATGGTGTCTACGCATTCTCGCCCGTGGTGGCGCTGCACGAGCAGGCCGCTTTTTACGTGCCGCTGGCCGGGGCTATTAACAGGCAGATCTTAGCGCATCAGATACGGCGTGTCGTTGCATCCCTAGGCGGCTCTCGCGATCAGATCGTTGCCTGGTTCTCGCATCCTCTCCAGCACCGCTACATCGGCGCTCTCGGCGAGGACCTTGCCATCTTCCATGCCACCGACGACTTCACCGTCCTCCCCGGCACCTCGGAGCGCCTGCGATCGCTGGTGCGCGATGCCGAGAGGACGATGCTGCGCCGCGTAGACCTGGTCTTTGCCACATCTCCTAACCTCGTCCAGCGCGCCGCTCACCTAAATGGAGGCGCCATTCTATTTCCGGGCGCCGCCGATACCCGCCACTTCCGACGCGCCCTTGAGCCGGAGACGGATGTCCCGGAGGACCTCCGCCCCATCCGGCGCCCTGTTATTGGTTTCGCCGGCTCCCTCTTCGGCATCGTTGACATGGGGCTACTCCAATACCTCGCCAAGACCCGTCCGGACTGGTCACTGGTGCTCCTGGGCCCTATTGTGGAGGGCAGCATCGACGTCGAGGGCTTTCGCAGGCTGACGTCGCTGGAGAACGTTCACTACTTAGGGCGCAAGGATTATAACCTCCTGCCCAATTACTACAAGGGCTTCGACGTCTGCCTTCTTCCCTACAAGCGCATGGACTACTCGGAGAGCGTCTTCCCCAACAAGCTGTTCCAGTACCTGGCGGCGGGCAAGCCGGTGGTCTCGGTGGGTCTGCCGTCGATGGAGGAGTATCGCAACCTGGCAAAGGTGGCAGACGGGTACGAAGGCTTCGTGCGGGGTGTAGAGGAGGCCCTGCTCGACGGTGACCCGGAAGCTCCCCGCCGACGCTCCCAGACGGCCGAGGCCAACTCCTGGGAGGCGCGAGTAACGGAGATGTGGAAGGTGATCAAGGGTAAGCTGGACGGCAAGCGCCCGGACGGGGCATAGACCGAGGCGGCGGCCTGGTGCTAACATTGGTTTTAGTTCTCTTAAACACGGCGTTATCTCCCCCTAAGAAAGGCCATGTTAAAGGCATTCGCTAGGCTCGCAGGATTCTATCGCGACTACCACTTCAACGGCGGTACCATGCCATCGCCGTCTACCCTCTACCTCAACATCACGAGCCGCTGCAACTCCCGCTGCGTCTACTGCGAGATTGGCCGCAAGACGGATACGCTCGCACCATCGGGCCCGGAGCTTTCCACGGAGCGGCTGCTACAGCTTGTCGCGGAGATGGCGGAATGGGGCATCCGCCTGCTCGTCCTGGGCGGCGGCGAGCCCATGGTCCGCCCCGATATCTTCGAGTTCCTGGATGCCTGCAGGCAGCACGGCATAAACGTCTCCCTCGCCACCAATGGACTCACCATCGCCCGGCTAAGCCATGACAGACTGGAGCAGCTAAAGGCGACCACCAGCAACGTCCAGGTCTCCCTGGACTCGGTGGCGCCGGAGAAGCACGACGCGCTGCGAGGCGTGCCTGGCGGCTTCCGCCAGGCCGTGGCGAGCCTGGAGACAATGGTTAACGCCGGCTTTCCGGATGTGAGCACCAACATGGTAATCACCACGGACAACTGGGACGAAATCCCGGAGATGATCCGTTTCGTGAAGGGGATCGGCGTGCGCTTCGCCCGCTTCGCCGTCATGGCCCCCATATCCATCTTCCCGACGATGAAGGCGGCCGAGTCCAAGGAGGCGCTCCTGCCCAAGGACAAGGAGACGGTCAGAAAGCTCTATGGCTCGATTATCGAGGGCATCCGCGTCGCCAAAGAAGTGGGGATGGCGACCAGCCTGGAGTCCCTGGAGCCCTGGGTCCAGGCTTATCACCTGTACGCAGGAAGCGATGATTTCTTCTTCCGCCATATCGACGGACTGAAGCGCTTCGGATGCTTCATCCCCTTCCGCGAAGTGATCATCGACTATGAGGGCAACATCCTACCCTGCTCCTACCTTCCCCCGGTGGGCAATATAGCCGAGGCGCCTTTAAAGGAGACCTGGCAGGAGAGCCTCAGGCCGGTGCGCGAGCGGCTAAGGCAGGGGCGGTTCTACCGCGAATGCGCCTCCTGCTCCTGCCATTTCCCGTACAACTACGATTACAGCGTCTTTCTTTTCCCGGCCCGGAACATACGCCGCCTCATCTCGACTGCCGCCAAGCACGTGCGGAGCTAGCAAAGCGAGCCATTCGAAGGGGAGACATGCGAATAGCGGTTGACCTGCGGGTGACGCAGGGAACGAGGACCGGCGTCGGCACAATAGCCTACTACCAGATGAAGCACGTCCTGGCCGTGGACAAGGCCAACAGCTACTTCGGGATACTGCTGGAGAACGAGCCAAGCGACCTGCCGCAGAATCATGCCCTCACTGTGTGGCCGACGCGCATCTCCGGCAGCCACCACTTTCGCCGCGACCTCTGGCAGCAGGCCTATCTACCCTATAAGCTGGCGCGGCAGGGAATCGACGTCTTCCACGCCAACTACGGCATCGCCGTCTTCGCCCGTTGCGCCACCGTCGTCACCGTCCACGATATGAACCCTTTCCTCTTCTCCTACACCAACCCGGGCCTCAGCGCCTGGTACGCTAAGCGCCTGATTGCCGCTTCGGCGCGGGCGGCCACCAGGGTCATCGCCGATTCAGAGAGCGCCAAGGACGACGTTGTGCGCATCCTGAAGCTGCCGGCGGAGAAGGTCAAGGTGGTCTATTCGGCCACCGATGGGCGCTTCTCGGGCGAGGCCATCAGCGAGACAGCCCAGCAGCGCGTGCGGGAGAAGTACGGAATCCACAAGGACTTCATCCTCTTTGTCGGCGCCTTCAACCCGCGCAAGAACCTCTCGCGGCTGCTCCAGGCCTTCCGTCTCCTGCTGGACCGCCACCACCTCGACTGCC
>JACQUE010000189.1 GCA_016210425.1 Chloroflexota bacterium
ATCTCAGCCTGTGCGCCAACGACATAGTCGGGCTCCAGACCTATCGGGATGCCCGAAACTTCCTGCACACGTGTGAGGCCTTCTTCCCGAACGCGGACGTCGACTATCGCCAGCGCGCCGTCACCATGAACGGGCATCGGACTCTGGTCAGGCCTTATCCCATCTCTGTAGAGGTGGGGGAGTTGCGCAGGATGATGGTATCGGGGCGGGTGCGCGAGTACGAGGCGAAACTGCGTCCGCTGCTGGGAGAACATACAATCGTGCGAGTTGACAGGGCGGAGCCCAGCAAGAACGTGCTACGCGGCTTCATGGCCTTCGATCTCCTACTTGAGCGGCATCCGGAGCTGGCCGACAAGCTGCGCTTCCTTGTCTTTCTGGTGCCTTCCCGGACCCATATCCGGCAGTACCAGCGCTACATGGAGGACATCAATCGGTTGGTCGAGCGGATCAACGCGAAGTACAGCACGGAGGGTTCGCCCATCATCAGGGTGTTCTACGAGAACAACTATCCCCAGGCCATTGCCGGCATGAAGCTGTACGATGTCCTCCTGGTTAACGCCGTCATCGACGGGATGAACCTTGTGGCAAAAGAAGGGCCCATCGTCAACGGTAAGGACGGGGTGCTCGTGCTCTCCGAGTCAGTGGGGGCCTATGAGCAGCTCGCTGAGGGGGCTCTTGCCGTGAGCCCGGCGGACATCGATGGGACAGCGAAGGCATTATACGAAGCCCTCACGATGCCGGCGGAGGAGAGGAAGCGGCGAGCGGCTATTCTGCGAGAGATCATCGAGCAGAACGACCTGCCGGCCTGGGTCTGTCAGCAGATGGGCGACCTGGATGCCCTCACCGAGGCAAGCGCTCAAGCAGCCAGCTAAGGAATCCTTCTACATCAGCCACCGAGCTTACCCTGTAGTCAGCGGCCTCCACGACTTGCGATGGAGTTTCCGCCCCCGCCACGGCAATGGAAATCCCTTGGCAAGCGCCGGTTCTCCTCAGTTCTGCGAGGGCTAGAAAAGCATCCAGGTCCGTCCTATCATCGCCCACGTAGAAAAGGCCAGCCAGTCCGTATCTCTTGACGATGTCGCGCAGGGCCGTTCCCTTGTCTACCGGAACCGGCGGGCGAAGCTCGACGACCATCTTACCCTCGGCTATGGCAAGTTCTTTGGCCTGGGGAAGGCGGCGCAAGGCTTCAAGGATAGCGGCGCGCGCTGCCGAGGGGTCGGCCGCTGCGCGGTAGTGGATGGCGGCAGTGGCCAGCTTTTCCTCGAATAGCAGCCCCTCGACGTTCAGCCTGCGCTTCAGCGCCTCCAAAGCCGACGCGATAGCCGGAAGGTAGGGGCGCGCTTCAGCCGTTAGCTCCAGCTCCCCGCCGGAAAGGTACTCCAGGCCGTGGTTCCCCACGTAGAGCAGTCCATCAGCGCCGACCATTTGTCTTGCCTGCTCCGCCGTGCGGCCGGAGACGGCGGCAACGACGGCTAGGTGCGATGCCAGGCGCGCGAGCTTCCGGCGTATGGACGGGGAGACTCGGGCCTCTTGCGGAGTAGGAGCGATCTCGCTGATGGTCCCGTCGATGTCCGTGACAAGGCCCAGAGGGGCGAGGGACGCGATGTGGCTTATGTCGTCCAGATGGTCGAGGAGATAGGGTGGGGAGGCCATTCGGTGAGTTAGGCTATCGAGCCGGCTGCTGGCCGGCCCTGGCGGCGCCGGTTGTCGTTCGCTCTGAGAAGGGGACCTCGATGCCCTCGGCCTCGAAGGCTTTCTTAAGCCGCCAGCGCAGCTCGCCCATGACGTCCCACTGCTTGCCGGGCTTCGTCTCGCCGAGGATCTTGATCTCCATGCCTGAATCCGCGAACTTGTCCACGCGGAGCGCCCTCGGTGGTGTCACCAACATCGGCCCGAATATGGGGTCCTCCGCCAGCTCCCGGCCGACCTTGTCGATCAGGGCCGTCACGCGCTCTAGGTCGTCCTCGAAGGATACGGTGATGTTCATGTTCACCCTCGACCAGTCACGGGTCAGGTTGCTGGCCACCCTTATCTCGCCGTTGGGGATGCTGTGAACGGCGCCGTCCAGGTCACGGAGGACCGTCCGGCGCAGGTTTAGCTCCTCCACGAGGCCCCCAACGCCGGCAAGGTTCACCACATCGCCCTTGCTATACTGGTTCTCAATGAGGATGAACACGCCGTTTATAAGGTCGCGCACGAGGTTCTGCGCCCCGAAGCTTACGGCCAAGCCGAGGATGCCGACTCCGGCGAGAGCGGGGGCGATGTTCATGCCCAGCTCTGCCAGGACCATGAACCCGGCCACAAGGACCAGGACAACCTGGAGGGTGCGAACGCCGACTATGGAAAGGGTGCGGGCCCGCTTGCGCACCTCGTCCTCGTCGCGTCGGCCTTCGACGCGGGCTATCGCCAGGTGGGTCACCCTCGGAAGGAGGCGTGCCGCCACACGCGAGATGATGTAGGCGGCCACGAGTATGACCAGGATGCGGACTCCGTGGGTCAGCAGCCAAGTGCTGACCTCCGGCCAGCGGATGTCAGGCACCCTCACACCTCCGGCTTAGATGATGTAAAGGGTTTACAAACCTACTTCAATATACGATGGTTCAGGCAGAGAGACAAGCTAAGAAGCCGCGGGGAGGCCTCCTTGAAGCTGATGAA
>JACQUE010000194.1 GCA_016210425.1 Chloroflexota bacterium
AGAGCGGTCGGCTCATAACCGATTGGTCGCAGGTTCGATCCCTGCCGGGCCCACCAAACACAAACCGAACGCTGTATATAGACATAGATCTTGCTCGAATGCCCCTCAAACTCAAGGAGGGGCATCTTGCATATGCCGTCGGGTTTCTCGGTTCTTCTCAAAGGCTTTCAGCTAGCCCTTCCGAATAAGGAATCAGAACCCATACAGTGAGCGCCATGTTCACGATATACGACGCTTGACGAGATGCCACATGCCTGGCCGTATAGGAGAAGCGATGAAGAAACCTAAGTTTAGTGTGGGGCAAAGAGTACGAGTTTGGGAGCAAGAGAAGCCAGCCAAACACGTAGGAAAGGTGGGTATCATTGAAGGAGTCGAGGTGGGCGGGAAGAAGGGGTATCTCTACCGCGTGAAACTCGACCATTCCAAAGAGGTTCTACTCCTACCGCAGCGCTTTCTCAAGCCGATAGTCCTAACGCCTTCTAGCCTTTTGGCCAACGATTTCTTCCTTCCTTGGGACGTTGATGATCCGAGTCCAAGGCTTAGCAGCTTCACCGGTGACGCTTACGTTGCAGGCAAACTTCTTGAATACCTTATGTTCTATAACAGGGTGATCATACCTACGATAGATTACGCAATCATCGTCCCTCTTGTTCATTGGCTTGGTGTGGGATTGATCAAGGAGCTTCTGCTTTCGCAGGCTCTCAGCTTTGTAAGGGCGCGAGGGTTCATGGGCTATGGGGGCAATGGTTTAGGACTCGGGATGTTGGAGATACACCCAAAAGAAGACGATTGGCAGGTAATGGCATCTTATTGCGCGGCTCAGGAAGCGGTTGTCCTGCACCTATCTAATCGTTTGTCGGGCCTGTCTGAAAATACCATTGAAGCACTAGGTAAGCTAACTGAACTGTGTAGCATCGATACCAGGCTTCCGGAATTTCAGAATAAGGTCAAAAGGGAGACGTACAAGGATATTGTCGGCAATGAATTCCTGGCTGGTTTCTTTGCCTTTAGAAACACCAACTTCGATCATTTGGCAGGTGTTAGAGGCAGCGATGTACGCTGCTTCACCTTTGAACCTAAGCCAGCGGTCGCCGGTGATGAGATAGATACAACGCTGAGAATAGGAATGCTCAATCTTGAGGCTTATTTGGCTGAAGAGGCTGGAGCGAGGGACATGGTTACAGACCGGCATTTCGGAGTACTTTTGGATACAAAAGCAAAACGATTCCAGGGGGGCGCTGTAAGTCAAAAGGGCTTCTCTCAACTTATGGAGATCGAAGGCATCCCCAACATCAGTGAGGCCGTTCGCGAAGGTACGCTGTCTCCAGGCAAGTTATGGGAAGTCCGAAATCGCAGAAGCGCAGGGCAGTTTAGGGAATGGTTTGATAAGATCGGGCCCAAAGATCCGATCGGTGTGACCAGAGAGTATGTAAACGCGCTTAGGGGCCAGGGGACTTTTGCCAGCGGCCCAATGAAGCTGCTCCGGTTCATCGTGATTCAGGGGATTTCCCTGGGGCTGGGCTTGGTTGCGCCTCCTGAGGCAGCTTTGGCGTCAAATGTGGCATTTAGCGGTGTCGACGCATTCCTGGTTGACCGGATAGGCCAGGGATATGATCCCAGGTACTTCATAGACGATGTTAAGCATAACTTCTTCGGCAACTAATGTCGAAGCGAGGGTGGTAGCGGACCTTAGGGCTAGCAGCGACATTGCCCCGCGGCCCAGGAGCTCACGATGCCCAATGAGGGTTGTAAGGTGTCCCGGCCGAAGCTGACAGTTAGGGAAGCTGTCCAGGTATCACGTGACCCCGTCGGCGAATGCCACCCACCTTTGCTCATTGGCGTCTCTGTGATAGAGGCCGGTTTGCCTTAGTCAGGTTGGACAGGCAGCGGCCCTTGCGATCGGGAGCCGCGCTTTCGGGGGGCCCAAAGGAGCACTGCGGGCGCTGCCGCTAGGGCTACCGGGGCAGCTATGAGGAAGGGCAGGCCCGTCACCTCATCCCGCCAGTCGCTTGCAGCCCCCGCAAGTGTCGAACCGATGACAACCCCAAGGGAGTACAGGGCGTAGAAGATGCCGAAGGCCGTCCCGCGCTGCCTGTGGTCGGCGGACTCCGTGACGAGAGCCGTTATGGAGGGGAAGAGGAGCCCGAAGCCCAGCCCGAAGACCCCCATGCCGACTGTGATGCCGCCGATTCCGCCGGCGATGCCGTTTACCAGCAGGCCTCCTGCTATGAGCACCAGTCCGACGGCCAGCGGCGCCGTGGGGCCGTGGCGGTCGCTGAAGCGGCTAAGCGGGCTGAGCATGGCGGCCATCGCCATCAGCGCGTAAACGGCGAAGGCCATCCCGGAACGAGCGCTGGACGCTCCCGCTTCCTCAAGGACGAGCGGCACGTGCTCCACCAGTACGCCCAGACCGACGGTCAGGCCCACCGTAGCCAGGTAGGCTGCGACCAGTCCCCGACGGGTCAGCAGTTCTGACCAGCTCCTACGGCCCGCTTCCTTGGCGACCAGAGATGGTTTGGCTGTCTCTTGCCCCCACCAGAATACGGCAGCGAGAGTCAGCAGCATCACCAGCGCGCTCGTCATGAAAACCGCCGCGAAGCCGATGGCGTCCTTCAGCACCCCGGCAAGTGGCGGCCCCAGGACGGCGGCGAAGGCGATGATGGCGCCGCTCCGGCCCATGACCTGCGCCCGCTGCCCGGCCCTCGCAACGTCGCCTATCATGGCGAACGCGCCGGTGGCCAGGGTTGACGCGGCCAGTCCATGCACGGCTCGGACGGCCAGCAACTGTCCCGAGGTGTTTGCAAGCGCGTAGAGCGTGACCGCTATAGCGGTGGCTGCGAGCCCGGCCAGGAGAGGGCCTTTTCGCCCCAATCGGTCAAGGATCAGCCCGGCGAAGATGTTCCCGACCAGGTTGGTGGCCGAGTACATCCCCACTATAACGCCGACCATGGTCGGCGAGGCGCCCAGGCTGTCGGCATAGGGGGCGACTATAGGGAACTGGAAGAAGAGGTCCAGGAAGGCGGCGAAGATAACGAGGCGGGCCGCCAGGAGAGGCCGCTCGCCGCTACGCCGGCGCTCCAATAGCCGTGGTAACTCCATAGTTACTCCGTGATAGCATGGCGTGAGCTCTCAGCCACTCGCCTATTTGGTCGTCCGCCTCGGCCATGCCTCACCTGCGCGCACCATTATATCACTAACTATGCCAATATCTTTATGCCCGGCCCGATCTGATCTGGCCTGTTATTCTGGCTGCCTGTCTTACAGAAGTCTTTTCCGCCATGAAAAGAAAGCGCATGATGCGGGGCTTGTCGCGTTTGGCCCATTGGGCATCGGGAGGCGGAGGAGGCTCGCTTCGTACCATATAACGGTGCTAGCCGGAGCACTCGTGGCTGTAGATCGGGACCAGGGATGCGGCGAAGCCTGTCGGGTCATGCGCGACCGTCCGTGTGATGTTATTCAATTCAGCATGGAGAGGGTCTATGTCTGGTGGCAGGTCGTTCTGCCAGAATTGCGACCATACCTCTGCCTGCCGCCGGAAGGCGTCTGCTTCAACCTGGAAACAGGCGGCGGCAGTCTCGGGGGCCAAACCAGCCGCATCGTCCGCCGCATGCTGGAGCTCGTGGGCGAGTATGGCCGCGCGGACCATGCTTGAAAATACATCGAGACGGGCATCGATGATCGCTGTGTTGGTGGAAAGCGTGTATAAGCCTAGTATGCCGATGGGTGTCAGCCGGCGCAGGACGCGCACGCCGTTTTCGGCGGCGACCTTGAGCAGCCACTGGCCTCTCTCCAGCGTTTCCAGTTGCCGGGCGGTGCTCACCAGCCGGGGGTCGATCTGCAGGCACCTCGTCGTGCCGACCTCCAGGCAGTAGCTGGAACGCTCCTGTCCGGATAAATACGACCAGGTCGTCCGGAAGTTCGACGCCTGTGCAGCCGCTGCGATGCGAGTGGTAATAGCCGTCGATGCCCTGGGCGGGATCTCGTCGATAAAGATGGTCGGCGCGTCGATCAACGGCTTTCCGTCTCTTTCGGCGACTACGTCCACCATCATCCCTATCGGCACATCGCACGTGTTGCGGGCCTCCCCCTGGCCGAAAGCCGAGCCATCGGCGGCGACGGTAAATCGGAACGTGACGGCGGAATCGGGCAGAATGCAGGGGATGACGCGGACAGTGAAGAGTCCATCGCTCCACTGGTGAACCTCGACGACGCTCCCATCCGCCCGCCGTTCCGGGTACATGCGGACGATAGCCGGGCCGAAGACCGACGCCGGCCCCGGCGTGCGCTGTAACACATCGGAGGGGTGGAAGGGTACCTTAGTGTAGACGCCGTCTGCCCACAGCGCCACATACCACACGTAACCCTCTCGGTCCCTCTCCGGGTAGGTGTGGGCAACTTCTACGACATTAGACCCACTCCGGCGAAGGGCTTTCGCTCCCCCTGGGCACGACCACGGTACTGAGGTGTAGAGGCCGTCGCTCCAGAGGGCGACGTACCACACGCAGCCGTCGGCGCGGGCTTCAGGATATGCGCGCGACGGCGTAGGGCCTTGCGCTTCCGTGATCGGGGGACGAATCAGCATCCAAGAGAGCAAGAGGGCGACTGGTAGAAACCAGCGGATCCAACCTAACCCACGCATGGCAACATCCTCCCCTGCAAGGCCTGGAACATCGTGGAACAACACCTCTTGCTTCTATCTTACCACGGGAGCAGATGTCTTTAGGGCTGGGCTTGTGTATACT
>JACQUE010000191.1 GCA_016210425.1 Chloroflexota bacterium
GCCATGAAGACCTGACCGCCAGCGACCTCGTCGGAAGGTATCTGCTGGAGGACAATGCCACCCGCTGGATAGACGGCCCCCTGACTAGAGCCGTTAAATCGGGGGGCATCTGCTATCTGGACGAGGTCGTCGAGGCCCGCAAAGACACCACGGTCATCATCCACCCGCTAACAGACTACCGCCGGTTCATGCCCATCGAGAAGCGGGGGCAGATCATTCAGGCCGCCGAAGGCTTCCTCCTAGTCCTGTCGTATAATCCTGGCTACCAGAGCGCCCTCAAAGACCTGAAGCACAGCACGCGCCAGCGCTTCATCGCCATCGAGTTTGGCTATCCCCCGCGGGAGATAGAGAAGCAGATCGTGGAGCACGAATCGGGCGTCGCGCCCGAAGTCGCCCTCGATCTGGCTAAGCTGGGCGAGAAGGTGCGTCACCTACAGGAGCGCGGCCTGCAGGAGGGCGTAAGCACGCGCCTCCTCATCTACGCCGGCAAGCTCATCGCCAAGGGCGTCTCGGCTCGCCAGGCCTGCCAGGCAGCCATCGTCTGGGGCCTCACCGATGACGCCGAGGTCCAGCGGACTATCGAGGAGATAGTTGCTACCATATTCCCATAGGTAAGACCACCGAGGGGGGTATTTGAGGCTAGGGATCGTCGCAGACAGCCATTGCAACATAGCCGGACTACGGCGGGCCGTAGAGCTGATGGGGCCCGTGGACGAAATCCTCTGCGCCGGCGACTCCATATACGAGTTCCGCTACTCCGCTGAGACGCTTCGGTTTATCCGCGAGACCGGCATGCGCATGGTCCTGGGCAACCATGAGCAGATCTTTATATCGGCCGCCGGTCAGGATGCTCGGGCCCGCAGCAACATCGACTCGGATACTCTGGACTACCTACGCTCGCTGCCCACCGTCCTCGAGACCAAGCTCAACGGCAAGCGCCTGCTCATGGCCCACGGCAGCCCCTGGGACCCCATCCGCGAGTATGTCTACCCGCATAGCACCCGCATGCCGCAGTTCTCTCAGCTTGGCGTGGACATCGTCGTGATGGGTCACACGCACTGTGCGATGGTGAAGTGGGTGGGGCGGACGCTACTGATTAACCCTGGCTCCTGTGGCGAGTCGCGGAATCCCTTCGACCGAGACGAGCTGACGTGCGCCGTGGTGGACACGCAGTCCGACGAGGCCCAGATATTGACGTTCAAGGATCAGACGCCTAGAGACTAGGCGTGGCGTTCGCTAAAGCCGGGCTGGCGCCGCTAAGTGCTAGTGGTTAACGGAGACCCTCATGCGAGAGACCAGGTCATTTGAAGCCATAGAGGAGGACCTGCGGCGCTATCCCGAGTCGCTCCTACGGCAGTTCCATTCCGGCAAGGAGCTGATGGTGGGCATCCTGCCCGCCGAGGAGCTCCGCGTTTGGACTGAGGAAGGTCTCTCTCTGGCGCAGGAATCATTCCGGTCTTGGGAGGCGGCCGCCGCCTACTTTCAGGTTAGTCCGATCCTTCTGGAGACGGCCGGCTTCGCCGATGTGCTGCGCTGGGTTCATCTCGCCCGCGAGCTTGCCGTCGGTTCCTACACCATCGCTGAAGCCTTCATCCAGGGCAGCGTCCGTGCCCTCGCCTTCCTGAGACCTCGGCACCTGGAAGAGTGGGCGAAGGTCGGCCACAAGCTCTTCCGGAATACCCCCGAGTCGCGTCTCCTCTGCACCAAGTTCTTTCAGCTCAGCCCAGCCCTCTTCCGCTATCTGGGCGTCGATGACATACAGCGCCTCGTCAGGTTCGTCGACGTGCTCGGCCAGTGGTCAACCGATGCCGCCATCAAGAGCCTGACCGATTGCGAGCCTGTGCTCGCCAAGATCGAGAAGCAGGACAGGCAGGCGTTCCTGTCGCTGGCCGCGGCTATAGCCGAGCATTCGTGGCAGGATGTGCCCGCCTACCTTAAGGCTGCGCCGGGCGCCTTACCACGGGTGAGCAAGAACGAGCGAAAACGCTTTCTCTTCCTCGCAGAAAAGGTGGCTAAACGCCATCGCCGTGGAGCAATGAACTATTTGATCGCAGGCTCGATGGCACTTAGCGAGATCGGCAGCAGCGACCAGAATGTGGTCCTACAGCTCTTCGATGAAATGTTGGATGCCTCACCTGGCGCTGCATTGGAGTTCCTCCAAAGCAGCCCTTCGGTCCTCTGCAAGATGGGCGCCTCCCAGCTAACAGTGTGGTGGAATGAGGGGATGAGCGTCCTGCGCGAGAACAACGAGGCGGGGCTGGCTTACTTCCGCCTGGAGTCTTCGCTGGGCAACGAGCTCATCGAGCACCTCTCTGCCGGCGTTGACCTCACCCAGATCAGCGAGATACTGCGCATGTATTGCATGGCGCTCGCCGGCAAATCCCTCCAGATACTGCCGACCAGCGACCTTGTGCGCAAGGGCATCGGTTGGGTCTCTGAGGAGCGAGCAACCACCGAAGGGACCGCCATTTATCTTCCCCCCTCCGTGGAGCAGTATCAGACTAAAGAGCAGAACTTTGGCTGGTACAAGGTGGTAGCCACTCACCAGGCGGGGCACGTGGAATTCGGCAGCTTCGACTTCTCTTTCCAGAAGGATGCCACGCGCTTTCCCAATAAGCGCAAGCTAGTGGCGGAGATGCGCCCCTCGTCAGCGGAGGCGCTGATCGAGATCGAGCGCCTTTTCGACCTCTTCCCCGACCGCAAGCTGGCTCACGACATCTTCACTGTTGCCGAGGACTGCCGCGTGGACAACTGGCTGAAGCGAGAGTACGCCGGCATCCGGCCCAGCTACCAGCGGGTGCAGGAGGCTGCCCTGGCCCTGCGGCGCGATTCCAAGGAGTTGCCTCTTCGGGAGGTCTTCCTGGAGGTGATGATTCGCCTGAGCATGGGCAACAAGGGGTCAATAATGGTCCCCAAGAGCTTCAGCGCGGCATTGCGGGGGGCCAATGGGATAATGAGGAAACTGGCTTCGCCAGGAGCTACCGTGGAGGATGCTGCGGAAGCGACGATCCGCCTCTACGATATAGCGGCTGCGATACCCAACGTCCTGGCCAAAGATGAGGAATGGGAGCCCTACGATCCTTCTAGTGACCAGGGGGAGTTCGACGACAGCGACATGCTGGAGATCCTGCAGAGCATGGGCGCCGAAGGCAGCAGCTTTTTGGAAGGCCTGCAGGGTGAGAACCTCGAGGAGATGGAGTACGAGGCTCCCCAGCCGGTAGACTACCGTGGTGACTTCAAACCGGAGCTCTCGCAACTGCTGATGAAGCTGCGCGCGGGGGACCCGAGCGACGCCTCCGGCAAGCCTATGACGCCCATCTCAATGGAGATGCTGCTGAAGCAGCTTGCCGAGAAGAGCGTCGAGATCGAGGTCAGCGACCTCGTATTGAGCGACCTGCGCAAGTCGGCTGACATGTTCCTGTCCAACGTCCAGAAGGAGGCCAAGGACGTCGACTTCATGGAGCAGTTCCTGAAGCAGCTCGCTCAGCAGGATGCAGCCGCCGACGAGGCGCGCGGCTCCCTGGATGCCGAGGAAGGCGTCTCCTTCGCGTACGACGAGTGGGACTATCGTACTAATGACTACCGTCCGCGCTGGTGCCTCATCCGGGAGAAGACGATGGAGGGTGGAGACCCCGATTTCTTCGAGCATATCCTAAAGCGCAACTCGACCCTGGCCAGCCAGATCAAACGCCAGTTCGAGATGCTGAACCCTGAGCTGTCGCGCAAGACCAAGAAGCTGTTGGACGGCGAGGAGTACGAGCTGGATGCCGTCATCGAATCGGTGATCGAGAAGCGGGCGGGGCTCACGCCCAACGACAAGATCTACTGGCGGCGCAACAAGATCGAGCGTGATGTGGCCGTCGTCTTCCTCCTGGACATGAGCGCCTCGACGGCGGAGGACATCGACAAGAACAAGAAGGCCGACGACATGTGGTTCGATGACCCGCGACAGTACCTGGCGGCCCTTCGAGCCCGGCGTGAGCGCGAGACCAGCCTGGAGCGCCGCAAACGGATCATCGATGTGGAGAAGGAA
>JACQUE010000192.1 GCA_016210425.1 Chloroflexota bacterium
GCTCAAGCCAGGCGGCGCAGCCGTCGGGCAGCGGGCAGACCAGCGCATCTGCAACGGGCGGCTCAAGCGAGGCGGCGCAGCCGTCGGGCAGCGGGCAGACCAGCGCATCCGCGGCAGCCGGCTCAAGCCAGGCGGCGCAGCCGTCGGGCAGCGGGCAGACCAGCGCATCTGCAACGGGCGGCTCAAGCCAGGCGGCGCAGCCGACGGGCAACGGGCAGGCCAGCATATCTGCGACGGGCGACTCAAGCCAGGCGGCGCAGCCGAGCAGCGGCGTCAATAGCACATCCGCGGCAGCCGGCAGCGGGCAGGCTGCCGCGTCAGGCACCATCTCCAACAACGCCGTCATCGCCGATCAGACAGCGGCGGTGGTGGCTGGAGGTGGGACGGCTCCCATCGTGGCGAGCAACAACGGCCAGGCGACGCTTCAAGGCCAGGGATCGGCGACGGCTGAGACCGGCCCCGCCGTCGGCGCTGCCAACACGGCTACCACCAGCGTTGCTGACCCCAAGTTAAGCCTGACAGCCACCGCTTCAACCGGCGGGCCGACAGGGACAGTCGCGATGGGCAGTGGCTCCTCGCCGAGCACGGTGCCTCTGCCGACCCTGCCGCCCGCGACTACGGCAGCCAGCTCGGGGACAGATGCTGGGGCTTCCAGCGCAGCAGGCGGCGCGAGCAGCAGCACGATCGTCAACAATACAAGCAGCAGTAGCGCCCAAACCGGCGACGCGAAGGCGCAGGGCGTTGTGGCCAACAACACGGTGATAAGCCAGCAGACCGGCCTGGTCAGCGTGCAAGGCGACAACAACGCCCCCGCGACGCTAACGGCCTCCACCAGCGTCTCAATTGACAACAGCGGGACGGGTACCGCGCGCACCGGCAGCGCCGCGGCGAGCAGCGGAGGGTCGGCGGTCTCCCTGGGCGGCCCGGCGTCCGCCGCTACGGCCACTAATGCCGCGGCGACAGCGGGTCCTGCCGGCAGCCAGACCATCGATGCGGCCAGCGACGGAGTCGCGGCCACAGGCGCCAGGGCCGACAACGTGGTGTCGACCACGCAGGGGTTCTCGCAGACCATCTCCGGGAAGCCGGGGACGCCCTTCAACCTGGCTGCCGAGCAGAAGGTAACCATTGCCACGAACGGTCAGGCGGCTGCCATTAGCGGTGGCGCGAAGGTCGAGGCCCCCAGTGGAAGCGCTGCTGCCGCCCCAGGCGTGGCGGTCGCTGCCTCTCCCAGCGGAGTTGCTATCGTTAACAACACCACCGCCACCATCGCCAAGACCGGCAGCGCCGAGGCGACGGGCGTGCAAGCCAACAACAGCGTTATTGGTGAGTCCAACGTCCGCGTTGGCATCCTTGGGCAGAACTTCGGCCTGATCAACGTTGTCGTGAACTTTGTGGCCAACCTGGTCAACTTGGGCTTGGCCAAAGCTGAGACAGGCTCGGCGCGTGCCGATGGTGCGGCTGCCGTCACTGAGGCTGCAACTGCCAGCAGTAGCGGAGGTACGGTGGCAGGGTCCACGGACAATATCCGCCAGGCGAGCAGCAAGAGCGGCGATGCCCAGGCAACAGGCGCCAACATCCAAAACACGGTCTACGAGACCTCCTCCGTCAACCTGACCGTTGATGGGGACAACTACAACCCTATCACTCTCGCTATCCGGCTTGTGGCCGACATATTCAACCGTGGTTCGGCATTCGCCCGGACCGGCGACGCAAGCGCAGCCAGCGCTCCTGCCAACGTCGTGGGCAGCGATGGCCAGGGAAGTGCCATCCTGAACAACAGCAGCACAGCCAAGGCAACCAGTGGGGACGCCAGCGCCTTCGGGTTAATGGCCAACAACAACATCTACTTTGGAAGCAATGTGGGCCTTCTCATTAAGGGCAACAACTACGCGCCAATCAACATTACCGTCAGTCAGGAGGCAAATATCCTCAACCAGGGAGCGGCCGCGGCCACCGCGGGTAGCAGCCAGGCCAAAGGCGCTCCGGCGGTGACGAAGCTTGGGTCTCAGCCGGCGGGTTCTACATCCGCTCCGGCAGCACCCAACGCGACCGCTGCCGGCCAGGTGCAGTCGCCGGGCCAAGCACAGTTGCCGGGCCAAGCGCAGTCCGTGACCCAGCTCTCCGCAGGCGCAAGCCAGGCAAACAACCAGGCGCAATCGACGGCCCAGGTTGCCGACGGCACTTCATCGAGGGTCCAGGAGAGCGGCGCAGTCCAGGTCGAGCCGTCCACCATCCAAAGTTCGAGCAATGTAGCTGTCTCCACTAGCAGCCAGACAACCATAGGCAGTGAGGCTGCCCTGCGCATCCCGACAACCGTCAGCGCAACCACGGTTCGCAGCGGGGACGCGATCTGCGTGGGCAACAGCAGCAACAACGCTATCACCATCAATCAGTCGGCATCGGCATCCCGCATCGGTGAGGCGGCGGCCATCGCCGAGAACAGCTACAGCGTCAGGGTTAACACTAGGGGTGAGAGCAACTGCGGAGAGACGCCGCCGACGCTACAGTCGCCGCCCGCTCCCGAGCAGCAGCCTCAGCCGCAGGCCGGCCAATCCCAGCAGTCACAACAGCCTCGAAGCCAGGTACAGCTTCCAATTCCAAGCCCGGACAGGCTAGAGATACAGCGCCCTGAGCCGCTGCTCTTGCCTTTCCCGCGGCTCACGGCGGGGTCATCGCGGCTCTTCTCCGTCATCGGAGAAGGCGCGATTCAGCCAAGGGAGCTCAGGCCGGCCCAGCCGAAGTGGGAGTTCCCAGCGGCGCCTGACCTGGAGATGCCCTCGCTCAGCAAGGCCCTTAAGACAGAGCCCGATGGGAGGCGGACCCTGCCCATCATGCCGGAGGTCTCCAACCAGTGGCCAAAGATGCTGGCTCTGATCCTGGGTGCTCTGGCCGCGCTTCTAGCCACGCGAGCCCGCCGCTACGGTCGCGAGGTCAAGCTCTGGCTAGGCGGCACCGTAAAGACCATCCGTCGCGCCTGAGCGACGATCAACAAACAGGAGGCGATGAGTGATAAGGCGTGGTTCGCCCCGACAGACGCTATGCTGGATCCTGGCAGCGTGGCTCCTTCTCATCCTGCCCGCAGCAGCCGCCCCTTTCCTAGGGTTGCCGGCGGCGGTCGCCAGGGCCGACTCAGATTCGGTATCCCTGCTCAACTTCCTCCCCGATTTCGGAAACGGGATCATCCCGGGGGAGACCTATAGGGTCCAGTCCGAGGTCGGATATAGCCTGGGGAGCAAAGCAAGCGCGTACTTGGTGCTCTACCTCTTTGAGGATGAGGACGAGCGGCCTGCGGTCAGGTCCCGGCCAGCCCTACAGATAGCAGAGGGCACGGGGCGAGCCACGCTCGAGCTCAGCTACACGGTCCCCAGAGACGGCGTTAGCAGCCTTCAACTGATCGTCGTCATGCTTCAGGATGCTAACACCATCCTGGCCTGGCGAGCCAGCCGCATGATCACGCTTGCGCCGCCATCGGGCTATGGCCTGTTTCAGGAGGGCCTGGACGCCTACAAGGCGAAGGACTACCAGCGGGCAATCGCCTGGTTCTCCGATGCTATCCGCGAGGGGCCAAAGGTCCCCCAGTACTATCAGTGGCGGGCCGACGCCTTAGCCCGCTTGCGCGACTATAAAGAGGCTCTGGCCGACTTAACCCAGGCGCTGGAACTGATGCCCGACGATCCATCGATTCTAGCAAACCTGGGGATAGTCAATCTATGGCTCTCTGACTGGAACAGCGCCGTCGATGACCTTACGGTGATCATAGAACAGCTCGATGCGCCCGATGACCTTAAGGCAAGGGCGTATCGAGGACGCGGCATCGCCTACGCTTCCCTTGGGGACGCCTCTGCCGCCATTTATGACTTTCGCGCGTACATGACTTACTATCCTGAACAAGCGTCCGATGTGGCGGAGTGGATCGCGAACCTGGGGGGTTGATGGCCGCGTGGGATCGACAAGGTAGGGCCGCCCCCGTGGGCGGCCCTATTTCTTTAGGACGGGTGGCCTAACTACCAGCGGAAACCGCGAGCAGCTCCTCCTCGCGGTAGATCGGGCGGTGCCAGTCCGGCAGGATGCCCAGGCTCACCGCCTTTACCACGGCCTCTTGGCGCGTCCGCGCCGATAGCTTCATCATGATCCTGCGCATGTAGGTTTTTATCGTGTTCCGGGACAGATAAAGTCTACCTGCGATCTCTCCGTAGCTGATCCCCTCGGTAATGGCGTTTAAGACAGCCATCTCCCGCTCCGTCAGGAGCAGGCTGCTAGCGCGATGCTCCCTGGAGAGATCCTCTTGACGTAGGAGACGGGCTACGGCCCGCTCCGTGCTGGCTGGGCAGAGCCACAGATGGCCACGAGCGACGGCGGTGATGGCGGAACGCAGGTCGCCAGGCCATACATGCCGCCGCAAGCTATAGCCTCGGGCGCCGATGGCCAGGGCAGACAGCATGCCAACATCATCCTCGTCCTCCGCTACCACGATGAGCTTACTATCGGGGACCCTGGTCACCACCTTGCGCACGGCGGGCCAGTCCACCGTCTCGCTGTCCAAGTGGAGCAGGATGATGTCGGCCCTTTGCTCGTTGGCCATGCCGATCACTTCCTCCAGGCTGGTCGCTTCGCCTACGATCTCGGCCCTAGGCCAGTTGCTAAGGGCCCCGGCCAGGGCATAGCGGACCAGTGGCGAAGCTGCGGCAAGTAGGACTCGGATAGATTCCATGGGTTGCCTCGATCCTTTGGACCCCTCATACGAGGGGAGAGCATTATTTCTGACTAAGTCCCGGGCGCGTGCCCATTAATAGCAGGCCGCCAATAACCATAATAAGAGCTCCGATGATGAGCGTAGCCCTGGAGAAGGAGTCCCCTGCCGCCGGCAGCGCTGCTGGGGCTACGGCCAAGACGGTAGCGGTCGGTGCTGCCTCGACGGGCGTGCTTGTCGCTGGGGCCGCTGCAACCAGTACCGATGGCGGAGTGGCCGTTTGCAGCAGAACGACCGTCGTGGCTGTGGCCGTCGGCGTGGCTGTCGACGTGCTGGGTATGGGTGTGTTGGTTGGCGTCGGAGTGGGAGTCTCAGCCACTACTGTGACGAGTACCGTTTCGGTGGCCGTTGGTGTTGCCGTGGCCGTCGACGTCGGCGTGCTCGAAGCCGTGGCCGTGGCCGTAGCTGTACTGGTAGGTGTAAGGGTCTGGGTGGAAGTGGCGGTAGGCGGCGGAGTATTAGTCGGAGTATTGGTTGCGGTATTCGTCGCTGTGCTCGTCGGAGTTTTGGTCGCGGTATTTGTCGCCGTGCTCGTCGGAGTTGACGTATTCGTCGGTGTGGGTGTGCTGGTATTAGTCTGAGTTGGCGTTGGCGTCTTGGTCTCGCAACCGCAGCTCAGGGATGCCACCTCTAGGCTGGGCGTGTCGTTGATGCTGGCCCCTTTTGCTACATCTCCACCGCCTCCGATCAGAACGCTGAACAGCGGTATGGAGAGAACGATGATGCCGCTAGTTATGAGCAATCCTCCGATTCTTCTACGAAGCTTGTGGGGGTCCATGGTTTTCTCCTCTCAACGGAAGATCGACTCTCCCCGCCAGA
>JACQUE010000193.1 GCA_016210425.1 Chloroflexota bacterium
AGGAGACGGATTCTTCAGCCCACCTTCGCGGGCTTCAGAATGACAGTTTGCTCGACCCTGCATTTGCGTAGCAATGACACCCAGGAACCCTCGCCAAAGGGCATGCCTCTTTGCATCCCGTTTTACGCGTCCAGTCTCTTTACGCGGAACTGGCAGAAGCCCTCTTTGGGCATGGTGGCGTCCATGCCGACGGTGACGTCGAAGCCGAAGTGACGGAAGGCGGCGTCGCAGGCAGAGAGGCAAGCATGGCGGCAGTGTAGGCTGCCCGCCACGTCGTCGCCAAGCTTGTCGCGGATGCCCTTATAGTAGTCGCAGAAGGCCATCTTGAAGACGAAGGCCCCGGCGTAAGCCTCGACGATGGGGATTGAGTAGATGGGCTGCGTGCTGAGGTAGGCGATCTCGATGAAACGCTCCGGCATGTAGGGGAACTTGAAGTAGCCTGTCTTGGCAACGACCTCGCGCAGCACCTCGTAGGTTCGGTCGTCGTGCTTCTCGCCAAGCTCGATGGTGCGCGCCATCCAGCGCCGCCCGAAGTCCTTGAAGAAGCCCTCGGCGAAGGCATCCTTGGCCTGCGCCGAGGGCATGCCTTTAGCGAACTCGTCCGTCACCCGCTCCGGCAGGAACTCCCGGTGCAGGGTCTCGATCATCTCCTCATCGAGGTCGAACTTGTAGTCGGCTTTGGAGATCATGTCAGCATCTCCTCGGGCATCTTGACGGTCAGTGCGTCAACAGGGCAGACCTCGACGCACTTCATGCAGCCGGTGCACTTATCGCGGTAGAGGGGGAGCATCTTGTAAGTCCCGGGCTGCTTCTTGTCGACCTCATAGCCCCGATGGCTCTCGATGTCATAGACGACGAAGACGGCGGGCGGGCAGATGCGGATGCAGCGCTTGCAGTCGAAGGGAGTGGTGCAGCGCTCATAGTCGACCGTTATCTTGGGGTTGATTACTACGTTCATCGGCAGCCTCCGAATTACCAGACGTTGCGCAGGGCAGGATAGGCGCTGCGCGGCACAAGGTTGATGGCGCCACGGTTGCAGGCGGTCTGGCAGAGGGCGCAGCCGAAGCAGACCATCGGGTCGATGCTGGGCCTATCTATGGTGACCTCGAACTTCAGGGCGTTGAAGTGGCAGCGCCCGAGGCACTCGCCGCAGCCGTTGCAGCGCTTGAAGTCGACCTCGCAGATGTACTCGCCCTTGACGAGCTGCTGGTCGAGGCCGTAGTCGACGCGCTGGCGGATGGGGTTGCAGTCGGGGTAGTCGCAGTTGCAGATGCCGCCCAGGAAGTCGTTGCCCTCCTCCATGATGAGGTGCATCATGCCGCGCTTGTCCCAGTACTCCAGCCAGTCGCAGGCGTCCTGCGGCTTGAGGAACTCGACGCCGCCGCGATAGCGCTCCGGCCAGCGCTCCCACTTGAACATGCCCGTGCCCAGGGCCAGGCAGCTATACTCGTTGAGGTTGGTCTCCTCCTCGGCGCGCGTCGCCTTGCGGCAGATGCACATCATAGCGGCGACAGGCATCTGGAGCGTCTTGATGACCTCGATGGCCTCGTTCAGGGGGATGGGCTGAGCGCCCACCTTACGCGCGTCGGCGGCATTCTTCTCGGCGATGAGGCGGTTGAAGGTCGCGAGGTCGCCGTTGGCCTTGGCCTCCAGCGCCTCATGCAGGTTGGAGCCGACGATGTTGCCGCGCAGGCTCTCCTGGGGCTTGCGGCCCGGCTCGCGCAGCTTGTACATGCGGTTGGCGTGGAGCTTGGGGTTCTTGTACCAGATCTGGCCCTCGCCGAGCCAGTCGCACATCCTGCACATTTAGGCCTCCTTCGGGACGCCGGATCCCAATACGGTTAGCGAGACGCTTCATGGTGGGGAAAACCGATAGAAGGATTATCGCACCCGCGTCAAGGGGCTGGCAATCGTTTCTTTTGCTCGCTTTGTTGATGGCCTTGTCTTGTATCCGAGGCCTCAGTTTGGCACTCGCCGTTTTTGCGGGACCGCCGCTTAGGGTTCTTGGCGGGGTCGGCGAAGAGGAAGCGGCCGTGGAGGACGCAACCGGGGATGCCCACGTCGCAGGGGAGCTTCAGGCGCTTGCAGTAGCCGTCGATCTCATGGGGGCAGCCCCAACCACCGGGCATATCGTCAGGCCTGGCCCAGGTCGGGCAGGCGCAGCTCCTTTCTGATGCGCGCTGTGTCGTCGGGCTCCGGGCGGAACGGGTAGTCGCGGAAGGGCTCCCCAGGGCGATAGCTCCCGAAGGGCCGCGTGCAGGCGAGAAGCCCGTCCTCGCCAGGGCAGCCGTCGGTCATGAAGGGGATACCGCCGGCAATGGCCCGCTCGAGCACATCCGGCGGCGCGTCCAGTGCGACGATGCGCTCCTTGCTATTATAGCGTATCTGGCCCGGCTGAAGGCCGTTATGTTCAATGAGATGCTTGGCTAGCTGGACGCGGCGGTAGCGCACGAGGGGCGGGCGCTGCCGGCGGGCCATCGAGGAGTCGGCCTCGGGGTAGAAGCAGAAGAGGTAGGCAGCAACCTGGCGCTCCTTGAGCCGGAAGATGATGTCCGTTATCTCGCGGTCCGTCTCGCCGATGCCGACCACGAGGTGGCAGTTGACGCGATAGGGGCCGTAGATAGCGCGCGCCGCCTCGACGACATCCCAGTACTGCGACCATGACAGCGGTCCGCCGATGCCACGTCCGCGCGTCCGTCCGAAGACACGCTCGCCGGCGGCGTCCAGCCCGATGCCGATGTTGCTGACGTCTAGGGCGTGCAGCTCCTCGAGGCGCGCGCGGTCGAAGAGGTTAGGGGCGATGAGGGCCGAGATGGGAGCATCGACGCGCTCGCGGATGCGGCGGATGACTTCGAGGCTGTCCTGGTAAGCGTAGGGGTGTGTGACCATCGAGAGGCAGATGCGTTTCACATCGCTGCGGTAGCGGGCCATGCGCTCGACGACCAGGTCCGTCGATAGGGTAGGCCAGTCGACGCGGATGAAGGACTTATCGTCGTAGCTGCCGGGGCGCGCGCGCGCCAGGCCGCAGTAGGCGCAGTTGGCGCGGCAGCCGTCGGGGTAGGTGAGGAGCAGGTTGATGCAGTGGAGGCGCACGTCGCGGTAGAAGCGGCCCGGCGCCAACCCCAGCACCATCGCCGCCGCCAGGCTGGTGCGGACGTAGTCCGGGCTAGCCGTCGCCTTACTCTCAGCCTCGATAGTACTCATCGAAGGTTATCCAGCTTTCTTTGATGGCTTGCAGCATCTCCTGCGGGTAGCCCCAGGCATCATCCATGCGTATGCGCCGCGCCAGCGCCCACTCCTGCGATGGCCCCATGACCTCGCGCCACTCATCCTCGTACTCTTTGAGCAGACCCAAGTCTCCCTCGCGGACGGCGGTCGCGGTGGCACGACCCGCCATCTCGCCGGCGATTATGGCGTTGAGGATGCCGGCGCCGGTGATGGGATGGGTGTGGCCGGCGGCGTCGCCGACGAGCAGCATGTTGTCGCGGACGAGGCCTGCCGAGCCGGAGACGGGCACGTGCCCCGCTGTAAAAGCGAGCGCCGACCTATCTACGATTCCGCTACTCTGTAGCTCCGCAATGAGCTGTCGCAGGCCGTCTTCCGGCTCACCGTCCTTGTCCAGGGCTGCCGCGCCGACTCTGGCGATCCCTCCTGCCGGGAAGAGCCAGGCATAGCCGCCGCGAAAGGCGGGACGGAAGTAGACATCGGCGGAACGGTGGCTACAGCGCAGGGGCAGCTCGTACTGGAGGGCTCGGGCGAGGCGTGGCGTAGGCAAGCCCATCCAGCGCGCTACTATCGAGAACGGCCCATCCGCTCCGATTACCGCCTTCGCCTCGATCCGGAGCTCCTGCCCCTTGCTGTGCGCCAGGATGCCGCTGTCGCAGCGGCCTCTTGCCGTCGTCCTGATGAGGAGACGGGCCCCTGCTTGCACCGCCAGGGTCGCCAGATGGCGGTCCAGGGCATCGCGATGAATGGTGTAGCCGGGGACCTGGGCTTCGTGGACGGAGCCGTCGGGCAGATGGGTGCGCAGCCTGTCAACAGACTGGGCGATACAACCCTCGGGCAGGCGAACGTGCCAACGGATGGCGCTGCTAACATAACCGGCGCATTGTTCGGGTATGCCCACCTGGGCCTTGCGCTCCAGCAGTAGTACCCTGACCCCTGCCTCAGCGACAACTCGCGCTGTCGTGCTGCCCGCCGGGCCTGCGCCAATGACGGCCACATCGCAGGTGAGCCGCTCCGTCACGGCTGCTTTCCCACGGCATCCAGCACCTTGCGGAGCAGGTCGAGACGCAGGTGGGTCTGCCTCTGGAAGGTCCCTTTGTAGGCC
>JACQUE010000206.1 GCA_016210425.1 Chloroflexota bacterium
CCAGGCCTGCCGGCAGGACGATGCCCATTATGACCTCGTCGACGTCCTCTTTCCTGATCCCCGCTCGGCGGATGGCCTCCGTGATGACCACGCTGCCGAGCGTAGTAGCAGGGACGGAGCTCAGGCTTCCGCCGAAGCCTCCGATGGCAGTACGCACCCCGCTGACGATCACCACCTCGCGCTGATCGCTCATCTTATCCCCCAACCCGTTGTAGTCTCAGAACTTGCGCAAATCCGGCGCTGGCCGTTCCTTTCGACGCGCTCAGGCAACGCCGCTGGAGCAATAAGATCACAAGCTCTCACTCCGGCAGCCTACGCCCTTCGACATGGGTTGTTGAGCTTCCTAGCTCTGCTCTCCGTAGACCCCGTCCCTGGCCTTGAGGAACTCGCGCAGGCCGCCGCGCGCCCTGGCCGGCCCGCCGACCTGCTCCTGGAACCTGCGCGCCGCCTCCGTAGAGTGGGACATCTGGTGGATCAGGAAGTGATACTCAAAGGATGCCCGCTGTCCCATCACGTCCAGGGTCTGGTTCAGGGACCGCTTGAGGAGACTGGCCGTAATGGGGTCTGTGGCGCAGATCTTGTGGGCCATCTTGAGAGTCTCTTCTTCCAGCTTGTCGTCGGGCACGACGTGGTTGACTAGGCCCAGCCGGTAGGCCTCTTGAGCGTTTATGGACTCGCCGGTGAGGACCATCTCCTTGGCCTTGCGCACGCCCACCTCCCACGGCTCCACCAGGACCTCACCCGTGGCCGGCGTCATCCTGATCTCCGGCGAGCCAAAGAAAGCGGTCTCGGAGGCCATGATGATGTCGCACATGGCGGCCACCATGAGCCCGCCGGCCAGGCAGGCGCCGCGCACCGCAGCGATGCTGGGCTTGCTGATATTGCGGAGGGCAAGGGCCTCATCGTAGAAGATGTACTTCTCCCGCTTGATGCGCATCTCCAGGCCCTGGAGCTTGGTCTGCATCTCGATGCCCTTGGCCGGCAAGCCGGTGCCGCCGATATCGTGACCAGCCGAGAAGGACCTGCCGGCGCCGGTGAGGATGACAACCCGGACCTCCTCGTCCCGGTCAGCCTCAATGAACGCCTCCTGCAGTTCCTCCAGCATCAGCGCGTCCTGCGCGTTGTGCTTCTCGGGCCGGTTCTGCGTGATCTTGACGATGTACCCGTCCTTCTCGTATAGGACTCTCTCCCAAGCCATGTTCAGCTCTCCTTTCTTTTCGTTACCCGCAAGAACGCTTGAGGTCTACTTCTTATTCCGGCTTGCCATGAGGGCGAGAACCCCCTCTTCCTTACAGCCGGGACGCGGTAATGCTACTACCGTTACGGGAGCCTGTCAAGCAGAAAGGCCCGCCTTCAATACGTATAGAAGCCACGCTTGGTCTTGCGGCCCAGGTGACCGGCCATGACCATGCGCTTTAGCAGCGGCGGCGGAGCAAAGCGTGGCTCGGCCAACTCCGCGTGCAGGCTTTCGGCGATGTGCATCAGCACGTCCAGGCCGATGAAATCGGCCAACGTGAGAGGCCCCATGGGGTGGTTGCAGCCTAAAACCATCGTCTGGTCGATGTCTTCGGCAGTCCCCAGACCGGCTTCATAGACGCGGATGGCGTCTATCAGATAGGGCGCCAGCAGCCGGTTCGATATGAAACCTGGCTGGTCCTTGGCGAAGACCGGCGTCTTGCCGACCGACTCCACGAACTTGCGCCCTGTCTCCACCACCTCGTCGCTGGTAACGATGGTCTTCACTATCTCCACCAGCTTCATGACCGGCACGGGATTGAAGAAGTGGAGGCCCAGCACCATCTCCGGACGCTTGGTGGCCGCCGCCATCTGGATGACGGTCAGCGAGGAGGTGTTGGTGGCGAGGATGGCCGTCGGCGGGCAGAGCTTGTCCAGAGCGCCGAAGATGGCACGCTTAGGCTCTATCTCCTCTACGGCCGCCTCAATAACCAGGTCGGACTCGGCCAGGTCATCCAGCCTTGTGGTGCCCTTGATGCGCCCGAGGGTGGCGTCCTTGTCCGCGGCGGTCATCCGGCCGCGCTCCACCTGGCGCTCCAACCCTGACCTGATGCCCCCCAGACCCCTGTTCAGAAACTCGTCGCTGATCTCGCGCACGGTCACCTGGTAGCCGGCTTGGGCGGAGACCTGAGTTATGCCCGATCCCATGGCGCCGCAGCCTACTACTCCGACTTTCTTGATCTCCATGGCAAACCTCCTCAAGCAGCTAATGATATCCAAGGCGTTTGGGGCCCCAAGGTTCTTATGAATAATAATGGCAAGACTGGCCCTTAACAATAGAGGAGCCGCAAATTGACCTTTATTGGAGCGTCCTTTAAGTCTGGCCCGACGCGTTGCCCCTGGGATGGCGGGCGTCTAGAATGGGGGCAGCGGCTGGCGCCGCAGGAGGGTCTTCGAGTCCATATGCCCGAGGTCTTCGGCCACCTAGGCTGGCGGCATGCCCAGAGCAGGGGAAGGCCCTTCACCGGGACCGTCCTGATAGAAGAGACCCCCGCTCTCCAGTCCACCCTGGTCTCCCGCCTCGTCTACATCATCGTCGCCATCTACGCCATCACCTTCGCCACCCTCAGCGTCCTCGCCCACGACAGCTTCAACACTCACGCCTTCGACCTGGGCAACATGGACCAGGCGGTCTGGAACACGCTGCACGGACGCTGGTTCCAGTTCAGCAACTGGGAGGGCGGCACGACGCGCCTGGCGGCGCACGTGGAGCCCATCCTCATCGCCATCGCCCAGCTCTACCGCATCTACTCAAGCCCCAGCACGCTCCTGGTCTTCCAGGCCATCGTCATGTCGCTGGGGGCGCTGCCCGCCTTCTGGCTGGCGCGCGACAAGCTGCGCAGCGACTTCGCCGGCGTGGTCTTCGCCTCGGCCTACCTCCTCTCGCCGACGCTGGAGGCCGCCAACCTCCACGACTTCCACGTCGTCTCGCTGGCCTCTTCGCTCCTCCTCTTCGCTTTCTACTTCATCCACCGCCGTCGCTACGGTCTCTTCTTGGTATTCGCCATCCTCGCGATGGCCACGAAGGAGCAGGTGCCCATAAGCGTGGCGCTCATGGGGCTGTATGTGGCGTTGGTGCAGAAGCGGCGGCTACTGGGTGGCTTCACAACGACCCTCGCTGTTGCCTGGTTCATCGTCGCCTTCTTCATCGTCATCCCTCATTTCAACCCGGCCGGCGCCTCGCCCTACATTGGCCGCTACGACCAGATCGGCAGCAGCCCCAAGGAGATCGTGGCGAATCTCTTCTCGCATCCGGGCACTGCGTTGGCCAACCTCACTCAGCCGGCGAAGGCCTCATACCTGATGCGGGTCTTCGCGCCGGTCGCCTTCCTCTCCGTCTTCAGCATCACCGTCGTCTTCGTCCTGCCCG
This sequence comes from Chloroflexota bacterium, assembly GCA_016210425.1. GTDB lineage: Bacteria > Chloroflexota > Dehalococcoidia > JACQUE01 > JACQUE01 > JACQUE01. Next base: position 3,386 of record JACQUE010000206.1, read on the forward strand.
ACCTGCTCCTCAGCCTGCTCAGCGACTTCCCGGCGATGTACGGCTTCCAAGCCCACTACGGGGCGGTTATGGCCCCTTTCGTCATCATCAGCGGCATCTACGGCGCCGCATTCCTGCTGCGCTGGTGCCGGCGCCTCTTCCCAAAAGGCGGCCCCGTCCTGCTGCACGGACTCTCGCTGCTGGTGCTCATCTTCAGCCTCTACGGCTACTACCGCGTCGTCTTCCTGCCGATGTCCGACCACGTGCCTGTCGTGACCGACCACGACCGCCTGGCAAAGAGCTTCATCAAGACGCTCCCCGATGACGCGGCCGTCTCCGCCCTCTCGGTCCTGAACCCGCACGTCAGCCAGCGCCAACGCCTCTATCTCTTCCCCGATGTCCGCGACGCCGAGTATATCTTCCTGGACGTGACCTCCACGCCGGCGCCTATCGACACGCCCAGCCTCGAATGGCGAGTGCGCATGATGCTGCAGGACAAGAATCGTGGGTGGGGGGTCCTGGCCGCCAAGGACGGCTACATGCTCCTGAAGCGCGGCGAGGCCAACGCCTCGATCCCCCCGGAGTTCTAC
>JACQUE010000200.1 GCA_016210425.1 Chloroflexota bacterium
CAGGTCGGCGATGCGGCGCGCTTCCGCGCAGCCCTCTTGCGCCACGGCTGCTGCGTCCGCGATTGCTCCTCCTTTGGCTTGCCCGACTGCATACGCATCGGCGTCCGCTCTGTGCCGGACTGCCGCAGGCTTGTCGCCGCCATCAACGAGGTGCTCCGTGAAGGCTAGGACGCTCATGGTGCAAGGGACGGCCTCTAACGTCGGTAAGAGCATCCTCGTGGCCGCACTCTGCCGGATCTTCCGCCAGGACGGCTTCCGCGTCGCCCCCTTCAAGTCGCAGAACATGGCCCTGAACTCCTATGTGACGCTGGATGGGGGCGAGATGGGCCGGGCGCAGGTCGTCCAGGCCCAGGCGGCCGGCATCGAGCCCTCGGTGGATATGAACCCCATTCTCCTCAAGCCTGAGGCCGATTCGCGCTCCCAGGTTGTGCTGATGGGGAAGGCCATCGGCAGCCTTCGCGCCGGCGAATACTTCGAACGGCGGCACGAGCTATGGCCTACCGTGGTAAGTGCCTTTCGGCGGCTGCAGGCAAGCTACGACGTCATCGTCATCGAAGGGGCCGGCAGCCCGGCTGAGGTCAACCTGCGTGACCGCGACATTGTTAATATGAGCGTGGCGCGCATGGCCCGAGCGCCTGTCCTTCTCGTGGGTGATATCGACCGGGGCGGCGTCTTCGCGTCGCTGCTGGGCACGCTCGCTCTGCTGCCGCCCCGCGATAGGCGGCGCGTGCGCGGTCTCGTCATCAACAAATTTCGGGGCGACATCTCCCTCCTGGAGCCAGGGCTGCGCTTTCTAGAGGAGCGCTCCCGGCGGCCGGTACTGGGCGTCGTGCCCTATTTCCGCGACATTCGAATAGCGGAGGAGGACTCGGTGGCCCTGGAGCAGGCGCGACGGGAGCGGTCGGGAGACGATCTCCTGGACATCGCTATCATTCGCCTGCCCCATATCAGCAACTTCGACGACTTCGACGCGCTCAAGGCCGAGCCTGTCGTCCTGCGCTACGTGAGTGCTCCCGTTGAGATGGGAAAGCCTGACCTCATCATATTGCCGGGCACGAAGACGACCATCGCTGACCTTCAAGCGCTGCGCAAGAACGGGCTTGCGGGGCGAACTACGGAACTGGCGCGGCTGGGCACGCCGGTCATCGGCATCTGCGTGGGCTTCCAGATGCTGGGGTAGCGCATCCTTGACCCAGAAGGTGTCGAGTCACGGGAGACCGATGTGCCGGGGCTGGAGCTTCTGCCTGTCAGCACCACCTTCCTGGGAGAAAAGCAGACCCGCCAGGCCCACGGGCGCGTCCTGGCGGACCGGGGTCTCCTGGCCGGGGCAAGAGGAGCCTCCATTAGAGGCTATGAAATCCACATGGGGCAAACAGCAGCGGCAAGCGAAGCCCCCATTGATCTCAAGGACGGGAGCGGCCGGTCTCATCCGGACGGCTGCCTCAGCGCCGATGGCTGGGTCCTCGGGACCTATCTACATGGCCTGTTCGATGAGCCTGGCCTGCGCCGGGCTATCCTCGAAAACGTCGCGCGCCGCAGCCGCAAGCCCTTGCCGGTATGCTTTGCGCAGTTGACACGCGAGGACGAGTACGACAAGCTGGCTGACCACGTTCGAGGCAGCCTCAGAATAGATCTCATTTACGAGATATGCGGGCTGGAGCGAAGGCAACCTTGACAGCCGGCCTGGATGCGAGTATAAACCAAGTTAATGGTTCCCCCCGCGTCGCTCAAGCTCCACGGAGCCGATCGGGATCGCCGGTTGATTGAGGAACGATGCGAGTACTGACGATAGTCCTGTGGTCAATGGCCATAGCTATCTGGCTACCTCTGCTCCTCTCAGCGGCATCCGAAGCAGCCCCTGCCGCTGACACCGTAACCCCTACTTCGACGCCTATCGCTAGTGCCACTCCGACCTTTACCGCGACGCCTACCACTACTATTAGCCCAACCTCCACTCCGACGCCTACACCCACCGCTTCGGGTACCCCGGCTATGACAGGTACCCCCACGTCCCTGCCGTCGCCTACCGCCACGCCAACGCTATTTACCACACCTTCCGCCACTCTGACACCGATACCATCTCCCACGCTGACACGGACGCGCACGCTGACGGCAGCCCCCAGCCCTACGCCTGGGACGCCGCCTGCCACTCAGACGCACGCATCATCGCCAACGGCATCAAGCCTACCTAGCAGCCCTTCTCCCACGCTTCCGCTGGCGGCAACCACGACGCCTAAACCAGATAATGGCCCGGCCCAGCCTGGAGCGGCGCCCGCAAAAGCCTTGTCCGCCACTCCAACGTCTGCTACTATATCTACTCCGGCTGCCGCCGGGGCTTTGCTTACACCTGTACCCATTGACAAGATATTCCCCGCTGAGAAGCAGAAGGCCGAGCAGGGCAGCGCTCAGGCAGGCTCAAGCAAGGCGGGGCTGATCAGCATCCTTATTGGTGGTGTTGTTGGGGGGGTGATATTTGCAGCAGCAATCGCTGTAATCCTCCGTAAAGGGAGCTAACGCTTCTTATGACTCTCGGTCAGGAGAGCGTTAATGAGCTATAGGTCGACGCTTTCGCGCGCTTATTGGCTCCTTTTGTGCCTCCTAGCAACCTCTCTTTTCTTCTCCTTCGGCTTCGGCCCGCCGAGCTTCATCGAATCCGATGGGGCCCAGTCCCCCGTCCTCGCCAGTCAGTTGCAGGTGCTGCGCCAGAGCCCTCCGCCTGACTTCCATGGCAAGGCGGCGTTGGTCATGGATGAGACCGGACGTGTGGTGTTCCAGCGTAACGCCAACGCCCGCCTTGCCCCGGCCAGCCTGACCAAGATCATGACGGCCGTCGTCGCCCTCGATAACGGCGACCTGAACTCCAAGATCACTATCAAGTGGCAGCACACCGAGATAGGCTCGACGATGGGCCTCGCACCGGGCGATATCGTGGGCCTGGAGGACCTTCTCTGGGGGCTGCTGCTGCCCTCGGGCAACGACGCCGCCAAGGCCATCGCCGACCTCGTCGGGGGGACGCAGGAACGCTTCGTCGACATGATGAACGCCAAGGCGGCGGATCTGGGCATGAAGAACACCAAGTTCGGCAACCCCCACGGCCTTGACGCTGATGGCCACTACAGCAGCGCCTATGATCTGGCGGTCCTAACGCGGTACGCCTTCCAATATCCTCTCTTTGCCAGGATGGTTTCCACTACCCGTCACGAGGTGCGCGTCGGCAACCGCACCCTCTACCTTGTCAACGCCAACGGGTTGCTGACGAAGCAGATGACGCCAGGCAGCGATGGGGTGAAGACGGGCTACACCGAGAACGCCGGCGACAGCCTCATCTCCTCAATAAACCAGGACGGCCACCGCTTCTTCGTCGTGGTCATGGGGACGCAGAGCAGGGACAGCGAGAGCTTGCCCATCATCAACTATATTCGCAACAATTTCCAGTGGGTGAAGCCTCCCAGGCCGCTCTATGCAGCGTTTACCGATGTCCAGGGCCAGGACAGGGAGCTCAAGTGGGATCCACCAGCCTTCCTGATCCCTCGCTGGCAGCGCTTCGACCTGGCGGTGGTGGCCGACCTGCAGAAGCACAGCAACCCCTACACTCCTGAGACCAAGATCGGAGCGCTCACGTACTACCTGGGGAAGCAGCCGATCCAGCAGGTGCCACTGTACGTTAAGAATCCATGATCGGCTACGTACGTATTGACAAAGTAATGTCCCGCCGCTATAATCCACATCCATAAAAGGTAAAGGCTGCGATCAAGACTAGTAGGCTTCCAGGCGCGGCCACAGAGAGCTGGGGCAGGTGAGAGCCCAGCACCGGCGCGGAAGCTGAATGGACTTGGGAGCCGCAGGCCGAAAGCGATATTGCGAGTAGGCTGAGCCGGAGGGGCACCGTTAGCACAGCCCAGGGTATCGTCCCGGCGTGACCGGGGCCGTACCTTAGAGATGGCC
>JACQUE010000199.1 GCA_016210425.1 Chloroflexota bacterium
AGGATGTGCGGCAGGCCCTGGAGCTACTGCATCGTCTGCGAGAGGCGCATACGACCGACGCCAGCCGCCTCAACGACATCGACCGCATGCGGCAGACGGAGGCGGAGCGCGAGCGCCACGAGCGTCTGGAGATGCAGCACAAGATCGGGAGCATCGAGAAGATAGCGGAGGCCATCCAGAAGCGGGTTGAGGCTATCGACGAGACCTATCGTCGGCAGCAAGAAGGGGCCTTCCAGATGTACCAGCGGATGGAGAAGCTGGATAAGCAACTGGAGGCACTGGTGGCCAACATATCCATCGAGGCGGAGCGCGGCCGGCGCCAGGAGCAGGCTATCGCTGACCTAGGGCACGAGGTGGAGGCTGCGCGCAAGCAGGGCGAGATCAACTCCAACCGCCTGCAGCTTCTGGCCGATCAGATGCGGCGCATGGAGGAGGCAAGCAACGCGGTTATGGCTGAGGAGGGGCTGCGGCGGGATATGGCCGAGCGGCTGGAGTCGCAGCGGTTCAACCTGCAGCGGCTGGAGCGCGTTCTCGCCGAGCGGCAGCAGGAGATGGAGGAGTTCCGCGAGCGCCAGGAGGCTCACACGCGGCTGCTGGCCCAGGCGGACAGCAAGATAAACGCCAGCTCCGAGGGCATCGGCGAGCTCAAGGAACGGCTTCTTGAGCAGCAGCAGAGCGTCGATGAGCAGATATCGGCCTGGTTCAAGATCGAAGAGCAGCAGAAACGGCGCCAGCTCAACGAGTTGGAGCAGCAGATCCGCGACCTGCGCAACCACGCCAGCCGGCCCTCCCGCGAGGCGCAGCCGTGACCGAGGGGGTTCTGCGCAGGTACGCCCCGTACCTGCCCGTCGGCCCCGGCACTCCGATGATAAGCATCGGCGAGGGCGGCACTCCCCTCATACGCTCGCGCAGGCTGGAGAAGAGGTTCGGCTGCCAGCTCTACTTCAAGCTGGAGAGCTGCAACCCCTCAGGCTCATTCAAGGATCGGGGCATGGTCGTCGCGGTCGCCAAGGCCATAGAGGCGGGCAGCCGCGCCATCATCTGCGCCTCGACGGGCAACACCAGCGCCTCGGCGGCCGCCTATGGCGCCCACTGCGGCCTCGACGTCTACGTCGTCGTGCCCAAGGGCAACATCGCCCTGGGCAAGATGGCCCAGGCCCTCACCTACGGCGCCAAGGTCATCCAGGTCCAGGGTAACTTCGACGATGCGCTCCGCATGGTGCGTGCCCTGACCGACAGGCATCCCCTTACCTTGGTCAACTCCCTCAACCCCCATCGCATTGAGGGGCAGAAGACGGCCGCCTTCGAGATCGTCGACGACCTGGGTGACGCGCCCGATCAGCTCTTCATCCCCGTCGGCAACGCCGGCAACATCACCGCCTACTGGCGCGGCTTCGTCGAGTACTTCGATGCGGGCAAGGCCCACGTCAAGCCGCAGATGATGGGCTTCGAGGCGGAGGGAGCGGCGCCTATAGTGCGCGGGCAGGTGGTGGAGAAGCCGGAGACCGTGGCCTCTGCCATCCGCATCGGCAACCCGGCCTCATGGCAGAAGGCCGAGGCCGCCCGCGACGCCTCAGGCGGCATCATCGACATGGTCTCCGACGAGCAGATCCTGGAGGCCTACCATTTGATGGCTTCGGAGGACGGCGTCTTCGGCGAGCCTTCATCGGCCGCCGGTATCGCCGGGCTGCTGAAGCTCACGCGGGCCGGCTGGTCCTTCGCCGGAAAGCGCATCGTCTGCGTCGTCACCGGCTCCGGCCTTAAGGATCCCGACACCGCCGTCCGCTACAGCACCGTCTCCCTCACGGAGATCCCCGCCAAACTTTCGGCGCTGGAACGGGCGCTGGGGTGTGGGTAGCGCCGCTAAGCAGCACCTGTTCCTCTGTCGCCAATGGTGTTGTTGCAATCCCGCTAATCACCTTATGGCGACGCACATTCCCCAATAAATGATCCTCCAAACTATTGACAAGCGTTTGGACGCTGTGTAATATACCATCAAGTCGATAGGAATTCTCAACTATGCGCCTCTCTACCAAGGGCGATTACGCGACAAGGATACTGATGGACCTCTCCACGGCGGGAGGATCAAAGGCTGTGTCGGTGGCGGACCTTGCCGTTCGCACCGCCATTCCGGCGAAGTATCTAGAGCAGATCATGCTTCGCTTGAAATCGGCCGGGATCGTGAGGAGCAAACGGGGCGTATACGGCGGATACGAGCTGGCCCGCGAGGCCGACAGCCTGACGGTCGGAGAGGTGGTCCGGATCATGGACGGGCCACTGGCGCCCAGCCTGTGCGCCAGCCGCTCGGCGCACAAACCCTGCCCCGCCTATCGTTGCCCGTCTGAGGATGGATGCGTACTGCGCAGCCTCTGGCTGGAGGTGCGAGACGCCATCGCGAGCGTTCTGGACGGCACCACTTTCGCCGAGCTCGCTCGTCGCCAGAATCAGACCCAGGTCAGGGACATGTACTACATCTGATGCGAAGGCGATCAGCAATGCAAGAGAATTCGCCTGTTCCCGAGAGCCACGAAAGGCCCATCCTCGATGAGGTGCTGCGCGCCATCCGGCGTGTGCGCCACGGCTACGTGCAGGTTATCGTCCAGGACGGGCGGGCGGTCCAGATCGACACGATGGAGAAGAAGCGCCTTGATCGTCCGCCATCTTAGCAGATATCGACTGGCTGACCAGACA
>JACQUE010000196.1 GCA_016210425.1 Chloroflexota bacterium
GCGTAGAGCGACGTTCCGGCGGCGAGCCAGATGGGCGGATGGGGCCGCTGCAAGGGCCGCGGCCGGATGCGAACACGCTCGTAGCGGAAGAACTTGCCGCGCCAGGAGAACTCGTCCTCGGAGAGGGCGCGCCGCAGCAGCTCTACGGCCTCCATCAGGCGGGCGCCGCGTGTCCGTTTGGGTGGGCCGAAGCCCGCGAACTCGATGGGCCGGTAGCCGGGGCCGAAGCCCAGCATGAGCCGTCCGCCGGTGAGGTTGTCGAGGACGGCGATGTCCTGGGCGACGCGCAGAGGGTCATGCAGCGGCAGGAGGAACGAGCCGGTGGTGAGGCGGATGCGGCGCGTGTGGCAGGCGACGGCGGCCAGGGGCACGAGAGGATAAGACGTGGCGCCGTTGTACTGAAAATGGCGTTCAGGGACGGTGAGGGCGTTGTAGCCTAGCTCCTCGGCGCGGCGGGCGCTCTCGGCGATCTCCGAGTAGCCCTTAGCCAGCGAGCGCGGGGCCAGGCGGTTGCGCGCTATCCTGCCGATGCTTGTCCAGAAGTCCATGTACGCTTCCATATGTCACCCCGAGCGAAGCGAGGGGTCTTGCTCCAAGGGGCAAGATTCCTCGCCTGCGGCTCGGAATCGTCCATGTCCCATTGTGGTGGAACACCACTGTAAATGAAACCGGCATCGCATCGTCTACCTCTCCCCCTTTTGTCCCTCCGTGTATGGGGGGCAGAGGGTGAGGTCATGGCCTGTCACTTCAAAGGCGCCCGAGACCTATTTTCATAGCAATCGGCCATGCGGCTTGCAGCCGCACCCCGAAGGCATGAACACGTGTCACCCTGAGCCGCAGGCGAAGGGTCTTGCCCCATAAACCCGAAAGGCCAGTGCTAAGCAAGCAAGATGCTTCACTTCGTTCAGCATGACATGTAGGTTCTAGTCGGGCATTGTTGTAGCAAACCAGTGTACGGACAGGCTATTTTCGACCCAATCGTTCATGTCTCTTGCGACAGGCACGAAAATACCTATTTTCGTAGGGATAGGGAAATGAATCTGGTGGAGCGGGGAATCAAGCCGTGGCATTCGACCAGCGGCTTAGGAGCGGCAAGGAGGGGTTTCATGAGCTATCGAGTGGGCATCAAGTGGACGGCAGTCCTGCTTGCCCTGGCGTTGGCAGTCGTACTTATGGCGGGCTGCAGCAAGGGAGACGGCGGCGGAAGCAGCGCGAAGGGGGCCAATTGGCCCAAGGATACCGACCTGAGTAAGCTAGCCCTTACCGAAAAGGAAGCGGATCTGGGCATGAAGGTCGCCGGCATCGAGGAACGAGGGCCCGACCAGATCCTATCCGACATGACGGACATGGGGGACCTGTCGCTGGGGAACGGAGTGCCCCAGCCGATAACCGCTTACCTGGACAAAATGAAGACAACTCTGCAAAGCTGGAAGCCGGTCAAGAGCTACGCCGTTGAGTTCGAAGGCACCGGAAAGAACGGGGAGTCCCGCGCCGCTGCCACCCTCATGCTCTTCGAGGACGCCAACGGCGGCAAGGCGGCAGCCCAACAGTTCCCTGACCTGATAACAGGCTTCTTCAACACCGTCTTCCCAGAGCTGAAGAAGGCGCTGAAGCAGCAGTTCCAGGAGCAGGGTGGCGCCATTGCCCAAGCCATCGATGTGGACAAGATCTTCGATATGATCAAGGTGGGCAAGGTTGACGTCAGCAAGGAGGGCCTCAGCCCGGAGACCTTCGCCTTCGAGTTCCGCATGCCCCAGCTCGGCGACAGCGAAGCCCAGCGCTCCCTCATCCTCGGCACCTTGCACCGCAACATCCTCGCGACAGTTACGGTCGACTACACGGGCAAGGCCGCGGACGAGAGCAGCACCAAGGGCGCTGAACAAGTCGCCCGCGCGGCATACAAGAAGCTCCAGGAGAAGGCGCCGTAGCCCCAAATCGGAAGGTAAACCTATGCCCGAAACCCCGACAGCAACAAAGCTCGGCATCGTTACGGAGGCGGGCACTGCCCGCTAGGAGGCATCATATGTACGAGCAGCTTCTTGAGAAGGCGAGCAAGGCGGCGGAGGCCGCCGAGGTATTCTACCTGGAGCATGAGGAGACGCCCGTCGGCTTCGAGGCCAACCGCCTCAAGATGATGGAGACGCGTCAGAGCAAGGGCGTGGCCCTACGCCTCATCAAGAATGGGCGCATCGGGTTCGCCGCGACTACGCGCCTCGACGAGCCGGACGCGGTGCTGCAGATGGCGCTGGAGACGGCCCAGTTCGGCGCGGAGGCCAAGTTCGATCTGCCCGGGCCGCAGACCTACCCGCCCGTCGAGGTCAACGACCCAACGGTCAAGGACGTGAGCATCGACAGCATGGTGGAGCTGGGGCAGTCGCTCATCGACCGCGTGCGCCGCCACAGCCCGGAACTACAGTGCGAGGGTGGCGTCAGCAAGTCGTCTCTCGAGCTGCGGATCATGAACTCGAAGGGTGGCCAGGCCGGCTACAAGCGCACCACCTTCGGCGTCGGCATGGAGGGTGTGCTCATCCGCGGCACCGACATGCTCTTCGTCGGCGACTACGACGCCTCCTGCCACCCCATCCCCGACGCCGGCGCCATCGCCGAGGCTATGATCGAGCAGCTTGAGCTGGCCAAGACCATCGCCAAGGTGCCCACGCGCCAGATGCAGGTCCTCTTCACCCACCGTGCCGTCCGCAGTGCACTCCTCATGCCGCTCATGACGGCTCTTAACGGGCGCACCGTGCTGCAAGGGGCCTCGCCGCTGGGCGGCCGGCTGGGCGAGCAGGTGCTATCGCCGACCTTCTCGCTGTGGGACGACGCCACCGTCCCCTTCCGGCCCGGCAGCCGCCTCGCCGATGACGAGGGCATCCCCAGCCGGCGCATCCCCCTCATGGAGCAGGGAGTCGCCCGCAGCTTCCTCTATGACCTGCAGACGGCGGGCCTCGCGGGCGCCCAGACCACCGGCAGCGCCAGCCGCTCCCTGACCAGCCTCCCCGGCCCGTCAAGCAGCGTGCTGCTGGTATCGGAGGGCGAAACGTCATATGATGATATGGTGAAAAACATAAAGGACGGCATCATCGTCGAGCAGCTCCTGGGGGTAGGACAGGGAAACGTTCTGGGCGGCGAGTTTAGCGGCAACGTGCTGCTGGGTTACCGCGTCGAGGAGGGTCAGGTGGTGGGCCGTGCCAAAGACACGATGATCGCGGGCAACGTCTACCAGGCGCTGAAGGACGATGTTATCCTTGGTAGCGAAGGCCACTGGGTCGGCGGCTCCCTCTGCACGCCGGCCATCTGCTGCGCCCGCATCAGCGTGTCCAGCAAGGAGTGATACGCGATGGCGATCGCTGACTATCTGGAGGAGATAGCTGAACTGGAGCGGCCGCTTGGCATCGCTAAGCTAGTGCAGCTCTCCGGCCTCGAGGGCGGCGACATCGAGACGCTGCGCGAGGTATGGCCGACGATACCTGAGGAACGTCGCTCCGAGGTCGTCGACGCGCTGGTGCAGCTTGGCGAAGACAATGTCGAGCTCAACTTCGACGAGGTCTTCCGCGCCTGCCTCAACGACGAGGACAGCCGCGTCCGCGTCAAGGCCATTGACGGGCTGTGGGAGAGCGAAGACAAGAGCTTCATCGACGCCTTTATCCAGCTTATGCGCTACGACGAGGAGCCTGATGTCCGCTCTACTGCGGCAATCGCACTGGGCCGCTTCGCCCTCATGGCCGAGATGGACGAGCTAAAGCCGGCCAATGTCGAGAAGGTCAAAGGCGCGTTGCTGGAGAAGGTCAACGACGATGATGAGTCGTCCGACGTGCGGCGGCGGGCCGTCGAATCGGTGGGCTTCTTCAGCGAAGACGGGGTGCAGGATGTGGTGCGTCGCTACTACGAGACCGGCGACGAGAAGATGAAGGCCAGCGCCGTCTGCGCCATGGGCCATAGCTGCGATCCGACCTGGCTGCCCGTGCTCATAATCGAGCTGCAGAACCCAGATCCCGAGATAC
>JACQUE010000197.1 GCA_016210425.1 Chloroflexota bacterium
CGCTCATGCGCGAGGCAGAGCGCAGCGAGCCGACGGAGAAGCGGATGGCCTGCCCCTTGCGCGTCACTATAAGGGCATCATCAGTGTCGCGCGCGAGGCGGGCGCCGATCAACTCCTCATCATCGGAGATGGGCCAGGCTTTGAGGCCGTTGCGGCGCACCGCCGCGAATTCAGCCAGGGGCGTCTTTTTGACCTCGCCATTGCGCGTCGCCAGCAGGAGGAACTCCTCCTCCTTCTCGAACTGGCGAACGGACAGCATGGTCGTCACCCGCTCGTTAGCCTCGATCTCGATGAGGTTGATGAGCGGCAGCCCCCGCGTCGTGCGCGAGGCATCGAGTATCTCGTGGGCCTTAGCTTGGAAGACGCGGCCTCGCTGCGTGAAGAAGAGGATGTTGTCGTGCGTGTCCACCACCTGCAGATGCCGCACGACGTCGGTCTCCCGAGTAACCATACCGGTTATACCGCGGCCGCCGCGATGCTGCACCCGATATGTGCTGCTGGGCATCCGCTTTATGTAGCCACGGTGGCTAAGGGTGACAACGACCTCCTGATGCGGGATCAGGTCCTCAGGCTTGTAGTCCGTGAGCTCTTGGTCGGTGATCTGCGTCCGCCGCTCGTCCCCGTATGTCTTCTTCAGATCGTTGGCCTCGTCCTTGATCAGGAAGTCGATCTTCTTGGGGTTGGCCAACAGGTCCTCCAGGTAGGCGATGGTCTTCAGCACCTCCGTCAGCTCATCCTCGATCTTTTTCCGCTCTAGGGCGGCTAGCCGCCGGAGCTGCATATCCAGGATGGCCTGGGCCTGCACCTGGCTGAGTGAGAAACCGCGCATTAGGTTGGTGCGGGCCGTCTCCACGTTCTGAGAGCGGCGAATGGTGGAGATGACAGCGTCGAGGTTGTCCAAGGCGGTCTTCAAGCCTAGGAGGATGTGCTCCCGCTCCTTGGCCTTGCCCAGGTCGTAGCGCGAGCGGCGGGTAATGACCTCGCGACGGAAGTTGATAAAGTTGCTGAGGGCGCTCTTAAGCGTCAAGACGCGCGGCTGCCCGCCCACGAGAGCCAGCATATTCGCGAAGAAGGCCGACCTCATAGCCGTCTGCTTGTAGAGGTTGTTGAGGACGTTGGTCGGGTTAGCATCCCGCTTGAGCTCGATGACGATGCGCATCCCCTGCCGGTCAGACTCGTCCCGCAGGTCGCTGATGCCGTCGATCTTCTTCTCCTTGACGAGATCGGCGATCTTCTCGACGAGGGCAGCCTTGTTGATCTGGAAGGGCAACTCCGAAACGATGATCTGGTGGCGGTTAGCGCGGCTCTCCTCGATAAAGGCCTTGGCCCGCAGCACGATCCGCCCGTGGCCCGTCGTGTAGGCGTTGCGGATGCCCTCGCGCCCCTCGATGAGGCCCGCCGTCGGGAAGTCTGGCCCATGGATGAAGCGCATCAGGTCCTCGGATGTGGCCTCCGGGTTCTCGATGAGGTGGGTAATGCCCTCGCAGAGCTCCTTCAAGTTGTGCGGCGGTATGTTCGTTGCCATACCCACGGCAATGCCGGAGGAGCCATTAAGGAGCAGGTTCGGTATGCGCGCCGGCAGGACGGTTGGCTCGTTGATGGAACCGTCGAAGTTGGGAGTGAAATCAACGGTGTCCCGGTCGATGTCGGCCAGCATCTCCTGGGCGATGGCTGCCAGGCGCGCCTCGGTGTAGCGCATGGCCGCCGGCGGGTCGTTATCGACGCTACCAAAGTTGCCCTGGCCATCGACGAGCAGGTAGCGCATGGAGAAGGTCTGAGCCAGGCGCACCATGGCATCGTAGACCGAAGAGTCGCCGTGGGGGTGGTATTTGCCCAAGACCTCGCCGACGATGCGGGCGCTCTTCTTGTAGGACGTCCCGGGCCGCACGCCCATATCGTCCATAGCGTAGAGGATGCGGCGGTGCACCGGCTTGAGGCCGTCGCGCACGTCGGGCAGGGCTCGCGACACGATCACGCTCATGGCGTAATCGAGGTAGGAGCCCCGCATCTCGTCCTCTATCTTGATCGGCCTAACGTTACCTACGTCTGTAGTCATATCCTCTCGCTGCCCTTAGCTACTTGCCTAGTCCTCTCGGCTTGAGCGACCAGCCCCCGGAAAAGCCCGGCAAAACTCGCGTCCACCTCGCCGCTGCGTTCCGGATGGCACTGCACGCTGACGACGAAGCGATGCGCCTTGCTCTCGATCCCTTCGATTATACCGTCGGGCGCCACCGCTGAGGCTGCGAGGCCTGGGGCCAGATGCGCCTCACGCAGGCCCTGGTGGTGGCGGCTGTTCACCCGCCTCACGCCGGAGCCCACCAAATCGGCAAGTATGCTTCCCGCTTCCACCTGAACGTCGTGAAAGACAGAAACCTCGTCGCTACCACGATGCCCATCGATACGCTGGAGCAGGCTTCCGCGTAAGGCCACGTTGAGGAGCTGCATGCCCCGGCAGATAGCGAGGATGGGGATATCAAGATCGAGAGCACCCTCCAGGAGCGCTAGCTCGTAGATGTCGCGCGCCTCGTCCGTCTTCACTCCAGCCGCCGGATCGATGGCCTGTCCGTAGAAACGGGGATGGATGTCAGTGCCTCCAGGGAATACGAGCCCGTCCAGCGGGCGGAGGAGATCGCTTACGTCCGGCCCGTCCTCGGCCCTTAGGATGAGTGGCTCGCCGCCGGCCCTCTCGATGCAGCCTGCATAGGGTGAGGACAGGCTGCGGATGGAAGGGATGCCGATCACAGGCCGCACGACAGGCCATTCATGGGGACAAAACGGAACGGGTTCTTCCGATGCGTCACAACCAAGAATAGCATGATCGCAGGTCTTGGGTAAAGGAGGTCTCGGAGCAGCCTCTGAGCCGTACGTGACTCCCACCTCCTGTTGACAACTATGCTAAAATACGCCTCATAGACCTTCGATCATTACTACTGCAGGCCCTCCCGCCTCTATCGGAACTGCCGTAAAATATGCCTCTGAGGAGAAATCATGACACGTGAAGCATCTATCCAGGAGAGGGACCAGGTTACGAGAACCGTCTGTCCCATGATCGTTTGTCTGGGCAACCACTGCTCCGTTAAAGCGCGGGTTCGCGACGGCAGGCTGGTGCGCATCGAGCCGATAGAGAGGGGCCGCATCTGCGGCAGGGGCCTGGCCTGGCCGGAGCGCGTCTACGATCCTAAGCGCCCCCTCTACCCCATGAGGCGCATCGGCGAGCGCGGCGAAGGGAGGTTCGAGCGCATCTCCTGGGACGAAGCGCTCGCCGTGATCGCTGAGAAGGTGAACGCCGCGCGAGCGAAGTACGGCTCACGGTCCATCGGTTTCATCGGAGCCGGCGGAGGCGCTGCGGGTGGGTCACGCCTCGCTACCCTGTTGGAGGGTACGGTCATCAGCAGCCTGGGAGCCATCGGGGACAGCCCCGTCGGGACGGCCCGCGTCACGGGCATGAGCCCGGCAAGGGGCACCTGCCTGGCACCAGGCGGAAATGATATGGAGGATACGGAGGAGAACTCCAAGCTCATGGTCATCTGGGGCAACAACGTCGCCGAGACGGAGCAGCGCCAGATGCGCTACTTCCTGCGGGCCAAAGAGCGCGGGGCCAAGCTGGTCGTCGTCGATCCGGTGTACAACGTGACGGCCAGCAAGGCCGACCAATGGATACCGGTGCGCGTCGGGACGGATGCGGCCCTAATCCTCAGTATGATCTGGGTCATCCACACCGAGGAGATGGGCGACCTGGAGTTCATGAAGAACTACACCCAGAGCCCCTTCCTCGTGCGCAAGGACGACGGACGCTTCCTCAGGGAGTCCGATATCGCCGCAGGCGGAAGCCCCGACAAGTTCGTCATCTGGGACAGCGTCTCCGGCAGCCCACGGGCTGCAGACGCGCCAGGGGTCAACCCCAGCCTCATGGGGAGCTACAGCGTCGCCGGCGTGGAGGCGGCCCCCACCTACCAGGTGCTCATCGATGAGGCCCGCCAGTACACGCCCGAAGCTGCCGCCGAGATCACGGGCGTCAATGCCGATACCATCCGCCAGCTCGCCATCGA
>JACQUE010000202.1 GCA_016210425.1 Chloroflexota bacterium
GGCATGGACGATTGCTATGAGAACAGTGTTCGGAGGACACACCCGGGAGAGATGTACCATCCTGTCATGCTGAACGAAGTGAAGCATCCGGCGTGTTTGGAGCGCGGCCTTCAGGATATAGCGACTGGACCATTCGCTTCGCTCAGGGTGACACGTTTTTCATCCTTCGTGGCGTCCCACGGCAAAGGGACATGAACGATTCCGATGGCGGAAGCAAAAACACAAGGAGGCTTACGTGGAAAAGCAGGAACTGATCTCCCTCTTGAAGACCGATGTCGCCAAATTCAACGACCTACGCGGCGGCAAGGCCGATCCGATGGACCTCTCCGGCGCCGACCTGCGCGGCGCGAACCTCCAGAAGGCCTTCCTCACCCGCGTCGATCTCTCCGGCGCCCAGCTCCAGAACGCGGACCTGCGCGAGGCCAACATCGGCGGCACCAACCTCTCCGGCGCCAATCTGGCCGGTGCCGATCTGACGAGCGCCAACATGCACCGCACCAACTTCCGCGGCGCCAGCCTGGCGGGCGCCAAGATCGGCGGCTTCGCCGGCGAGGGCCGCATCTGCATCAACGCCTCCCACTTCGACGGCGTGGCCTGGGACAAGGAGGCCCTCCAGGAGATCCTCGATATCCTCAACATGAACAAGTCCTGGCGCATCAAGTGCGAGTTCGAGAAGAAGTCCTAGAAAGCATCTTCTTCAGGAAACCAAAGCTCCGGCCCTCATTGAGAGCCGGAGCCCCCTTAATCATTCGCGTTAAAGTCACAGGTGGGGCAGCGTGAACAAAATAAGCCGGTTCAGGCTTATGGCCTCCTGGTACACCTTCTGGTAGTTATCTGTAAGGTATCCTTCAACACCTCTATCGATCTCACCATCGGTACTCCCGAAGGTAGGCAACCAAAGTCTCTTATGCCCCTCAATTATGTCGTCTAGCTTGGCCTTACTCGCGGTAGGTAGATACCTATAGTTCCAGATGGCAAGCCCCACCAGATCCCCTTCTACAGCGGTGGCCTCAGCCGTTTTACTCCACCAGTCATCCATCGCCTCCTCCCAGCGCGATGGGGCCCAGCCGTTCCAAAGCAAATAGACATCTCTGATATCGCTGCGCGCCTCCCATATGGCCCTTAACGCCTCCTTGCGTTGAGTAGTCTTATTGGTTACCGGCAATACCTCCAACGTGTAATAGACACTAGACATGAGCTCTGGGCTGTAGGCCCTGAAATAGCCAACTTGCCACGGAAACTCCAAACCAATGGCATCTTGCGGCTCGAACCGGGAGCGAAGTTCTCTTATCAAAGGGCGATAGTCTTGGCCCTGCAAGTCTGTCGTTCGCTGATAGTAGACAAAGAGCTCGTGGGCACCTCCTGCGACGACAAGCAAGAGTGTTGCCCAGAGAAGGCGTCCGGACATGGGTGAGCCAAGTCCCAGTAGGCCTATGGCGGCCAGTACGTAGAGTGGCGCCAATGTCGGTGACAGAAGGCGAGGGAAGGAGTCAAACGGCCAGCGGAGGTTCATTAGGAAGCCAAGCAGGACAGGCACGAGAAATAGCACCAGGCACAGGCTCAGCGAGGGGAATACCTGCCTCTCAGGGCGCCGCCGTGTCCAAACAACGACTCCCACAGCCAGGACTAGAAGAATTAAGAGCATTCCCCAGCCGCTAAACAGGTATCCTTCTCCCATGGCCCCCAAGTATTTCTGCCAGTACGTTACGAAGCCGTCGCTAGCCGCCTCCTCCACCAAGACCTTCTCATTGACAGAGCGCCAGATGTCCGGCGCCCGATAAATGAACCACGGTGCCAGGAAGGCCATAACAGCCACCTGTGCAAGAAGCCAGCGCCGGACAAGCCCAACGTCTTGTCTTCTCCAAATGACAACGAAGACCGTTTGGGCAAGGACGAACAGGGCAGCATAGTAGTGGACAAAGATGGTGCATGTAGCTACGAGCACATAGCCGATCCAGAGAGAGCGTCGCTTGGTTGCCCGGGCCGGCAGCATAAGCCTGAGCATCAAATAAAGCGATAAGAGGCTCAGAAACACGACCAGTGGATACATGCGCGCTTCCTGCGACCGTCCGATGTGGAAAGGCGAGAGGGCCAGGAGCAGCGCCGCCAGCAGCCCAGCCCGATGGCCGAACAGAAGGCGCGCCACCTGATAGATCAGCGGGACGGTCGCAATACCAACCAGCACCGACGGCATTCGCACTGAAAAGGCGGACAAGCCGGCAGCCGAGGTGAAGAAGTGGAGGAGGAGGAAGTAGCCAGGGGGATGAACCCCAACGCTGTTGAGAATAATGTAGTCGGCCGGGCGCGCCACCGTGAATATGCTGTTCCCTTCGTCCCACCAAAGAGCTTGGCGAGTCAATGGGACGATACGCAGCAGGAAGGCTACTAGGGTGATAGAAAGAACATACCAAGACAGACTAAGCTGGCTGAGCCTGTATACGATTGGCTTCTCTGAAACTTTTGGCACACCCTCAACGCTAAGCTGTGATCGCAACGCTTGATCTCACAGCCACGGAGCTTGAAGCAGCAGACGGTGGCTGCCTGTGATGTCGTTCATATCCCTTATCTTACTCAAGTCCTTCTGATCTGCCCCTGATTATTGTACTACCTGTTAAATTGGCCGTCACCTTTTATCTTATTTGAGTATCTTAGTAACTTGTCAAGTAACTAAGATGAAACTCCGGCCCGACCAGTTCCCTGGATACGTCACATTGACGTGAGCGTTAAGGACAACGTATACTGCCGCGTAGCCTCAAAAGAGGGAGCATATGCAGGAAGGGGAGCGGCGTCCCCCAACTATGCCCGGGCCAATGGGGGCCATGGGCGGAATGGGAGCCATGGCTGGCGACGGACCGCCCGTGCCGACCCTTGTGGGCTGGCGGCGAGGCATCGGCTCGCTGCGCAGCCGCGACTTCCGCTGGTACTTCGCCGGCACCTTCCTCTCCTTTATCAGCATGCAGATGGCCCAGCTCGTGCAGAGCTTCCTCGCCTTCGATCTCACCGGCTCCGAACTCGCCCTGGGCGCCATCTGGTCATCCTCAGCCATCCCCATGCTGATCTTCTCGCCCTTCGGCGGCGTCATCGCCGACCGCGTGGACAAGCGCAAGCTCCTGATCATCACCCAGTCCATCAGCCTCCTCCTCACGGCGGTGATCGGCCTGCTCATCTTCCTGGATGCCCTGCGTTACTGGCACCTGATGGCCGTTGCCATTCTCGGCGGCATGGTCTTTCCTTTTAATATGCCGGCGCGGCAGGCCTACCTGGTCGAGATCGTGGGCCAGAAGAACCTGATGAACGCGATAGCCCTCAGCTCGGGGAGTATGAACATCACACGCATCGCCGGGCCTTCCATTGCCGGTCTGCTGGCGGCGGTCATCGGCAACGAAGGCGTCTATGCCATCATCGTCGCCATAAACGCCATGGTCATTCTCACCCTCTTCAAGCTCCCCTCCATTGGGCTGATGGAGCTGCGGCTGCCGAAGCGCTTCGACCGGGCGTTTTGGGAAGGTGTCATGTACATCTGGCAGCGGCCCCTGGTCCTGTCGCTGATGATAGTCGCCCTCGTGCCCATGCTCTTCGCCATGCCCAGCATGGCCCTCATGCCTGTCTTCGCCCATAATTGGGGCATCGGCGAAGGAGGGCTTGGTATCCTCTTCGCCGTGCCCGGCATCGGCGGTATGATAGGGGCCATCTTCATCGCCTATCTGGCGGAGATGAGGCGAAAGGGGATGCTTATTGTCTGCTCCGGCATCGCCTACGGGCTCTGCATCCTGTTTTTCGCCCTTTCCCCCACCTTCGCGCTGGCCCTCATCCCGCTGGCCATAATGGGCATGGCGCAAATAGGCAGCCAGGCGGTGAACATGAGCCTCATCCACCACCACATCGGCGATGAAGTACGGGGCCGGGTCATGAGCGTGTGGATGATGTCCTTCGGGCTTATGCCGCTGGGCGTCCTGCCGGCGACTGCCCTGGCCAAGTCCATCGGCGCCGAGTGGGCTGTCGGCATAGGCGGAGTCGGCATTGTCCTGGTCATGGTTGGCGCCCTCTTCGTTCCACGCGTCCGCAACGCTTGATCTTCCCCTTGCCATTGTTAGCGTTGCCATTGTTAGCGTTGACGCACGCTCCGCCGTGTGCTACCTTGTCGAAAAGCGTATGAAGGTCGATCTGCCCCCCAAGGTCGATAAGCTCCACAGGCTTTGTGGGGAGAACAGGTGAAATCGTATCTACGGTTATCCCTGGCGGCCCTGGCCATCGTTATCATCGCCGTCGTCGCCCTGCGCTGGGTAAGGTACAGCAGCCCCACGGTCGTTCAGCCGACGCCTGTCCCAACCACCGGCTCCGAAGCTCCCGTCGCCGCCACTCCCAAGCCTCAAGCCACCCCGCTCCCTAAGCTTTCCGGCTTGCCCGTGGATGCTGCGGCTTCCGGCGGTGCACGCTGGGTCTCCGAGGTGCATGTCCAGAACGTCGGCAACGAGCCGACGCAGATATCCTTGACGCTGTACCCGGCCAACGGGGGGCCGGAACAGCAGACCAAGGCCAAGACCGCAGCGGCAGGAGCGGCCGTTATCTTCCGCGCTGGCCAGGACCTGCCTTCTGGATTCTCCGGCTCGGCTGTCGTCAACTCCACCTCCCAGGCCGTGCGCGCGGTCGTCCTATGGCAGGACGCCAATGGCCGCGCCCGCTCCACCTACGCCGCATCTCCACCCTCTCAGGGCCGCATCGACCTGCCGCTCGTGAAGCGCGCCTGGCAGGACAGCGATACCACGCTCTTCGTCCAGAACGCCGGCAGCGAGCCGACCAAAGTGAGGATCCAGTTCGTTCCGGCAGGAGACGGCCAGCCACAGACATTCGAGGACGACACGCCTCTGGCCCCCGGCCGCTCTCGCGCCTACACTGCGCCGGAATCCCTGGGAAGTTTCCTTGGCTCCGCCATCATTTCGGCTAACCCGCCGGCGCCCCTGGCAGTCAGCTACCGGGAGCTGGCCAAGAACGGGCGGATGTACTCGGGGGCTGGCCTTGACCCCGGCTGGCAGGGGACAGAGCTTTCGGCGCCGGTGGTTCGCAAGCAGTGGCTAGGCTCATCCAGCACCATCTACGTCCAGAACGCCGGCGAGAAGCCCGCCAAGGTGAGCGTCACCTACAAGTCGTACGACACCGGCAAAGAGTACACCAGCTCCATCGGCTCAGGCAAGACTATTGCGCCCGGCGCCGCGCGCGCCTACGCCGCCGACCCGGTCCTGCCCGGCGACCCCAAGGGCAGGGCCGGCTTCCGGGGCTCCGCCGTCATCACCTCCGACCAGCCCGTCGCTGTCCTCATACTGGAGGAGACGACCGGCGGCAGCAACGGCCTGGCCTACGCCGGGGTGCCCAAGGAAGCCGCCAGCAACCAGGCGGTAGTCCCGCTCGTAAGAGCCTACTGGATGGGCTCCGAAACGGGGATCGCAGTGACGAACGTGGGGACGGCGCCGACGAAGGTGGGCATCCGCTATAAGTCGAGCATCACCGGCAAGGAGTACCCAGGGCCATGGGGGACGGGAGAACTGCTGGCAGCCGGGGCCTCGCGCTCTTACTACCTGGAACCGCCCATGCCTGACAGTATCGATGGTTCAGGCTTCATCGGGGCGGCGACCATCACAGCCGACCAGCCCATCGTGGTCACCTACGACGAGATGTTCGCGGAGGAGGACCGCGACACCATAGGCGGCAACGGACAAAACATCTACCCGTAGCTAAGATCTGGGGACGAGGTGTTTGCCGCAGGGCCAGGTGTTTGCCGCAGGGCCAAGCCTTCGTTTATAATGAGCGTTAGCGGGGTGTAGCTCAGCTTGGTTAGAGCGCTGCGTTCGGGACGCAGAGGCCGGCAGTTCAAGTCTGCCCACCCCGAGATTTCCCAACCCCCATAGTAGAAAAGGTTGGTCCGAATGGAACTACAACAGATATTGAGGCTCCTGGCAGGCATCGCCGGCGCCTACCTGACCATCCTCTTCCTGGGCATCGTCTTCTGGACCTACCGCGACATCCGCTCGCGCACCCGCGATGGCCTGGTGCAGTTCTTCAACGTGGCCATCGTCTTCATCTTCAACATCCCCGGCCTCTTCATCTA
>JACQUE010000198.1 GCA_016210425.1 Chloroflexota bacterium
CAGACCAGCCATCGCGGCATCCGGGTCATCCGAGTCGATCTCGTAGATGGCCAGGTAAGCGGCCTCGCCGTCCTGGGGCTGCTCTGTGAGCTTGTAGCGAGTGCAGGCTGTGAAGCCTGACACGCAGAGGACGTCGGGGATGTGGATGGTATTGTACCACTGGTTGAACTCGGCATCTCGAGTCGGATCCGAGCAGTTAGTGTAGACGATTAGTACCGATTTGGCCATGGGCTGAGCTCCGTTCATTCCGAAGAGGTCTATTCCATGATAGCACGCTTCGTCAAGGAATAAAGCGTCAGCGGAGTACCTAGCTTTCCTCGGTATTGACGCTGTCCCAGTCGGTGGTTACTATGATTACAGGCCGCGTGGCCTGCCAGAGCATAGCGACAGGTGGGCCTGCCGGTTTTGCAGCCGGCAGGCTTCTTATTTGGGGCTAGCTTGCCGATTATAAGTAGTAGGCCCCTTTTCTCGTGGGAGGAGTAAGCCCTTGGATTTCGTCTTCGACAAACTTGGCTTTTTTGCCGCCGGACCCTACCTGGGAGTGTTCTTCTTTTTCCTACTCGGTGACGCCGGAGTGCCTCTCCCCGTCTCCGGCTCTTTCCTGCTAATGTATAGCGGCTACCTCGTCCGGGAGGGGAAGCTGCACCTTGCCTTCCTGATGCTGGCCGCAACCATCGGGGTGCTCGTCGGCGCTGTGGTACTCTACTTCGTTGCCAAACGGGGCGGGGCTCCGTTGCTGGCGCGTTATGGCGCCCGGATCGGGCTGGGGCAACAGAGGCGACAGCGCGTTGAGGGTTGGGTCAATGGACACGGGTTCCTGCCGGTAGCGCTGGGGCGGATGCTCCCGGGGGTGCACACGCACACGGCAGCCATATCAGGCCTCTTCAAGGTGCCATTCAAGCCATTCGTGACTGGTATCATAGTTGCCGATATCCTGTATGTGTCCGCTTACCTCTTTTTGGGGGCAGCGATGACAGAGACCATCGGCCGCTTCGCCGGCGACTACCTGCGTTGGGTGATGCTTGCCCCTCTGGCCGTCGGGGTCTCCAGTTGGTTCATCATATCGAGGGTGCGGAGATTCCGAGCCGCCAGGATGAAGGCCGGGTAGTCCGAGACGCCCCGCAGCAGCTTAGTGTATAATGCCTCAAGATAGCTCTGCGTCTGGAGGCATCCTCTGGCAGTTAGAACACTGCCTCTGATTCGCAGCCAAAGGCTTCCCCCGGCGCTCCTACTGGCCTCGGGGGTGCTTGCCAGTCTGCTGGGCGGGTACCTGACAGTCGCCGTCTCGCCGCTGGCGGGCTTCGGCGTGCTGCTGGGCCTACTGCTGGCGGCGGCGATGCTTCTGAACACCCAGGTCGGCCTCCTCACAGCCATCGCCTTCGCCTATCTGCTCCCCTTCGGCGTGATCCCCATCCCTATCGGGGGAGTCCGCCTGACCTTCCTTGATGCCTCTGTGACGGCTCTGCTGCTCGTGTTGCTAATGCGGCTCCTTGGCCAGAAGAACGAGCGCCCCGTCTCCACTCCTTTGGATGCGCCCGTGCTCATATTCATTGGCGTCGCGATAGCGGCCTTCATCTTGGGCCTCGAGTCGACGACGGTTGAAGCTGCGCGCTTCTTTCTCAAAACGATCAACAGCATCATCTTCTACTTCAGCGTCGTTAATGTGCTGAAGACACCTGGGCAAGTACGGCGGGTGGCCGCAGCGGTGGTCATCGCGGGAGCGGGGGCGGCGATCCTGGGCCTCATCTTCTACTTCCTCACCACTGAGACTACGGTGCGAATCCTCAGCTCCCTCGGGCCCCTGAACTATCCACGTGGGCCCGAGATCATACGCCGCATCGCCGGCACTAAGACCCTGCGTGCCATAGGCACGTCTATCGACCCGAACATCCTTGGCGGGATGCTGATGCTCGTGCTGCCGTTGGCGGCGGCGCAGCTTTTCAGCCGCCATTCGGCGCTACCGCGCCGGCTGCTGGTCCCGTTCACGGCGGCCATCGTAGTTGCGCTTATCTTGACCTACAGCCGCGCCGCCTGGCTCGGTGCTACTGCGGGCCTGGTCTTCATCGGATTGATCCGTTACCGAGGCGTCTGGGTGGCAATCGGAGCGGGCCTGTTACTCCTATTCTTCATCCCCCAGGGTGACTTCATCTTCGGGCGGTTCGCCTCCGGCGTCGGGGCGCAGGACGTGGCGGCGCAGATGCGCCTGGGCGAGTACAAGGATGCTCTGCGCCTCATCTCCCTCTACCCGTGGCTTGGTGTCGGCTTTGGGAGCGCCCCCAGTGTCGACCTCTACGTGGCGGCCAGCAGCATCTATCTGCTTATGGCGGAGGAGATGGGGCTTGTGGGGCTGAGCATCTTCATCATCACGACGATCGCTCTCTTCGTTTATGTCTTCCACTGGATGCGGAGGATGGAGGATGAGGAGATGCGTACGGTGCAACTAGGGGCCCTCGGAGGGGTAGTGGCGGCGCTAACCGCTGGGATCTTTGACCACTACTTCTTTAACCTGCAGTTCCCGCATACGGTAGCGATCTTTTGGCTCTTTGTGGCGCTGGCCATGGCGGCGACCATCATGGGCCGCAGGGCGGCGGGAAGTCGGCCCTAGCTACTTCTCCGTCAGCAGCACGTCCAGTGTCAGCTCCTTGCCATCGCGGAAGACCACCATATTCACACGCTCGCCCGGCTTGTGCTTCATAAGCAGGTTGAGGAAGGGGTGGCGCTCGTCCATCACATCATCGCCTATCTTGAACAGGATGTCGTTGGGCTTGATGCCAACCTTATCTGCCGGGCTGTTGGGGCTTACCGTGGTTACCAGCACCCCGTACTTGATGGGGATGTTGTAGGTGTAGGCGAGGGACGGTGTCCAGGTCTGGTTGGAGATACCCAGGAATGGGCGACTTACCTTGCCCTGCTGGATGATCTGCTCGACGATCATGCGCACGGTGTTGCTTGGGATAGCAAAGCCTATTCCTTCCACGATGTCGCCCGCCTCTGAGCGACGTATAACCGAGGTATTGATGCCGATCAACTCGCCAGAAGAATTGATGAGGCCTCCGCCGCTGTTCCCGTGGTTGATAGCGGCGTCGGTCTGAATGACGTTCTCCATGACCAGGTCGTTCATCTGCCAGGTGCGGTTCAGGCCGCTGATTATGCCCTGGGTGACAGTATTGCGATAGTCGCCGAGGGCGCTGCCGATGGCCAGCACCTGCTGGCCAACCACGAGGGCGTCGGAATCGCCGATCTGGGCTACGGGAAGGCCACGGGCTTTCACCTTTATGACCGCAATATCGGTGAAGGGCCAGTCAGTGCCGATGGTCTCGGCGGCCAGTGTTTGACCGTCAGCCAGGACCACGTTGAGCTGCTGGGCACTGGCCACAACGTGATAGTTGGTGGCTATATACCCATCCCCGGAGACTATCACTCCCGATCCAGATGCGGTCTGCTGCCCGCCGCTACTGCGGAGGTTCGGACTCGGGAGCGTGTTGAAGATGGTGACTACCGCCGGGGCCACGCGCTTGACCGCTTCAATGGTGCTGATGTCCCCCCTGGACAGGGGATTGCTGACGGCCGGAGTCGGCAAGATCGTGACTACTTTGCCTTGGTCTTGCGAGGCTTGTCCCCGAGAGAGCAGGTAGCCGGCGCTCCCGCCCGCGAGGCCGCCTCCTATAAGCCCGGCCAGAAAGGCCGCCATTACCGCCCGCCATATCCACCTCCGCCCGCCACCACGCTCTTCCACGGTCTTTCTCCTTCTCTTGCCTGATTGTCTCCGTCACATCGATCTTACCATCGTTTGGGGAGCAAAGGAAGCCAGGCCAGCATAAGAAGGGATATAGGGAGAAAGAGAGGAAAAACAAGGGGGAATCGGCAGGTATTGGTATGATTACCATGCTCTACAAGGAGTAAAGGCTATTGGTCTTGTTCTAGCTTCGTTGCCAATCCACTGTTGCATATATAGACTGATACGTGTATGTGCATAAGCATATAGTAAGGCGGTGATCAACTTGCAGGAAGGCAGAGACAGGGGTTTGAGCCTGTTTGTCGAGATGTTCGCGGCCCTCTGCGACAGGACGCGCCAGCGGATCCTGCTCCTTTTGGATGAGCGGGAGCGGTCGGTCAATGAGCTGGTGCAACAGTTCAACCTCTCGCAGCCGACTATTTCGCGCCATTTGCAGGTGTTGCGGAGAGCCGGCCTGGTGAAGGCGCGGCGGGAAGGCCAGCAGGTCGTTTACTCTATTGACGGTGAGTCGATGGGCGGCTGCCTTGCCGACTTCTGCTCCGGCTTCGCCTGCTGCGCGCCTTTCTTCGGGAGTAAGGGCGCCCAGGCCGAGGCGAGGGCAGAGGGAAAGGCAACTTCTTAAACGTCGATCCCGGGCTTATGTTAGCGGAAAAAAAGGAGGTAGTCGTGATGGTGGAGCAAAACGAGGTCAAGGAGTACGTGCGCGAGCGCTACGCGGAGCGGGCCCGCGGGGCCGGGGGCTGTTGCGGCGGCGATAGCGGATCGGGGAGCTCTGCCTTGAAGCTCTACTCGAAAGAGGAGTTGGACGCGCTGCCGCAGATGGCCGCCGATATCTCCCTCGGCTGCGGTAACCCGGTGGCGCTGGCGAGTCTCTTACCCGGCGAAACGGTCCTGGACCTGGGCAGCGGCGGCGGCATCGATTGTCTTCTGGCGTCAAAGCGCGTTGGGCCGAGTGGCAGGGTCATCGGGCTGGACATGACGCCCGAGATGATAGCCTTGGCCAGAGAGAACGCGGCCAGGATGGACGCCCGCAACGTCGAGTTTCGCCTGGGCGATATGGAGCGCATGCCGGTGGCGGACGAGTCCGTAGATGTCATCATCTCCAACTGCGTCATCAACCTCTCGCCCGACAAGGACGCCGTCCTCGGCGAGGCTTATCGGGTGCTGAAACCCGGCGGAAGGTTCTGCGTCTCCGACATCGTGATGCTGAAGGAGCTTCCAGAGCAGATCCGGCGCAGCCTGGAGCAGTGGGCGGGCTGCGTAGCGGGGGCGCTATCGAAGGATGGCTACCTGGGCAAGCTGGACAAGGCGGGCTTCACAGACGTGAAGCTGGACTTTGCGCCGGTGCCGGTGGGCGACTTCAAGGAGTACGCTAAGGAGATCGGCTTCGATGACGCAGGCTGGGAGGATCTGGCATCGGCTATCGCCAGCGCCACGATTGAGGCACACAAGCCCGAGGCCTGAGACGGGGGAGGAAGGCTGCTCGTAGAGGGGCTCGATGAGCTAACGTCCCCGCTGTCCAGCGAAATACTCTGCGTACCACTGGACCGTCTCGGTAAGCCCCTGCTCCAGCGTTTAGCGAGGGCTCCAGCCCAAGGCGCTCCCGCGCTTCAGGCAGGGGGCTGGTAGACGCAGTAGGGCTCTTCGGCCAGGTAGTCGCCGGTGACGGCGTAGGAGCGGCCACGGTTGCCTCCGCAGACAACCTTGAACTCACAGCGGCCGCACTTGCCCTTGAGCTTGGAGGGGTCGCGCAAGTCGCGGAAGAGTTGCGAGTTGCGGTATATGTCGATGAGGCTGCGCTCGCGGACGTTGCCGCCGACCAGGGGCAGGAAGCCGCTGGGGCAGACCTCGCCGATGTGGGAGATGAAGCAGAAGCCGTTGCCGTCGTTGACGCCGCGCGTTGGGCGGTTGAGGCCATCCTGGAACTGGTAGCCGGCGCCTGCCAGCGCAAGCTGCGGGTTAGCCTCGCCACGGGCTTCGGCGGCTGCACGCTCGCGCTGGATGACGACGCGGCGGTAGTGCTGGGCGGCCGTCGACTTGACGTCGAAGGGGCTGCGCTTAGAGAGGTCGTAAAGCCAGTTGAAGACCTCCTCCATCTGCTCCGCCGAGATCATATCCTCGGCCTTGCCACGTCCTGCGGGCACGAGGAAGAACACGCTCCACTGTACGGCCCCGTGCCTGGCGACGATGTCCGCCAGCTCGTTGAGGTAGTTGACGTTGTAGCGGCTGACCGTGGAGTTGACCTGGACGGAGAGGCCGGCCTCGCTGATGGCGTTGAGACAGCCGATGGTGCGCTTGAAGGAGCCGGGCGTCTGGCGGAATGCGTCGTGGACCTCGGCGTTGTGGCCGTCCAGGCTCATCGAGACGCGCTGGATGCCAGCCTCCTTGACCATCTCCATCGACTTGCGCGTGACGAGGGCCGTGGCGCTGGGGGCCAGGGCGACCC
Source organism: Chloroflexota bacterium (assembly GCA_016210425.1). Taxonomy (GTDB): domain Bacteria; phylum Chloroflexota; class Dehalococcoidia; order JACQUE01; family JACQUE01; genus JACQUE01. The sequence goes on from JACQUE010000198.1 coordinate 6,183, forward strand.
GCAGGCCCTTCTCTTTGGAGTAACGGATGAGGTCGGGCAGGTCGCGGCGCATCATCGGGTCGCCGCCGGTGAGGACGAAGATGGGGCTGCCGAACTCCTTGATCTCGTCGATTAGGCGGAAACCCTCTTCCGTAGTGAGCTCGCGCGGGTCGCGCTTGGGCTGGGCTTCGGCGCGACAGTGCAGGCAGGCCAGTGCACAGGCGCGGGTTATCTCCCAGACGACGGTGAAGGGCGCCTTGTCGAAGTCTATCTGCGCCATCGAGGTGTCGTGCATCCGGCGCTCGGCCAAGGACCGGGCGGCGGCGTCGTTTGTTGAAGTCGGATGTCCGCTCATTTGGCACCTCGGCGGGTTGCACCCGCCTCTACTGACGGGGGCTGGTCCACATCTCAGCCCCCCGAAGCTTTCAGTTGGGCCTCGTCTAGCTCTTGGCGGCGCCTGCTGCACTGGCCTTCGACTTCAGGCCGATCTCCTCGTCCGTGAGGTAGCAGGCCGGGTCTTGGCCCCAGACATCGCCGGTGGCCGCCTCGGCGCGGACGCGTAAGTTGCCGTTGCAGATATCGAGGAAGCGGCACTCGGGGCAGCGGCCCTTCAGGAGGGATTTTCGGTCCTTCAGGCCGGCCATCAGGGGATCGGAGCGATCCGTCCAAATGTCGCCGAACTTGCGCTCCCGAACGTTGCCGAAGGAGTAGTGCTGCCAGAACTGGTCGGCGTGGACGTTGCCGAGGTTGTCGACGCAGGAGACGGCGATGCCGGTGGCGTTGCCGCCGTTCCAGCGCAGGAGCTGTAGCACTTCGTCAGCCCGCTCGGGCTGGTCCTGCAGCACGCGCATGTAGAGGAACGGCCCGTCGGCATGGTTGTCGACGGTGAGGATCTCCTTGTCGAGGCCGCGGCGGAAGAAGTCGAGGGAGCGGTCGAAGATGAGGGTGACGGCCTTGCGACTCTCCTCGTGGGTAAGGTCGTGCTTCATCAGCTTGCTGCCCCGGCCGGCGTAGGCCAGGTGGTAGACGCAGCAGCGAGGGATGTTCTCCTGCTCGATGAGGTCGAACATATCGTTCAGGTACATCTGGTTGAGCTTGGTGATGGTGAAGCGCAGGCCGACGCGAACGCCGGCGTCGCGGCAGTTGCGGATGCCGCGCATGGCCTTGTCGAAGGCGCCCAGCGTGCCGCGAAAGCGGTCATGGGCAGCGCCGATGCCGTCCAGGCTGACGCCCACTTAGGAGAAATTGGTGTCCATGATGCGCTGAGCCATCCTCTCGTCGATGAGCGTGCCGTTAGTCGAGATCACCGTCCGCAGGCCGCGCTCATGCGCGTGGGGCGCCAGCTCGAAGAGGTCTGGGCGGATGGTGGGCTCGCCGCCGGAGAAGAGGATGACGGGAGAGCCGAAGTCGGCGATGTCGTCGATGAATTTGTGGGCCTCGGCCGTCGTCAACTCGTTGGGGTATTCCTGGTCCTGCGATTCGGAGTAGCAGTGGGCGCAGTGCAGGTTGCAGCGGCGCGTGCTGGTCCAGACGACGATGGGCGTCTTGTCCTCGGAATAGTGCAAAAGGTGGGCGGGCGATTGGCCGCTTCTTCTGCCGTAGCGCAACGGGTCGCCGATGCCTACAGTTCCGCAGAGCAGCCTGTTTACTCCCAGCATGACTGACTCTCCCTTTGTATGGCCTTCGCCCTAGTAGGCGTGCAGGCTCTCGATCTTGATCAGGTTGACCAGCCAGTTAACGCCGAGCCATGTGAACATGACTGTGCCGAAGCTGATGATGGCCAGCAGGGCCAGGCGGTTGCCCGCCCATCCTCTAACGGCGCGGGCGTGGAGGAAGAAGGCGTAGATGAACCAGGTGATGAGGGCCCAGATCTCCTTGGGATCCCATCCCCACCATGTGCCCCAGGCGTATTGGGCCCAGATGGCGCCGGTGATGAGGAGCATCGTCTGGAAGACGAAACCGATGGCAACGGCGCGATAGTTCCAGCGAATGAGGGTGGTGCGCCGCGGCATGGCGGCGCCGGCCAGCTTGCCGGAGTTGCGCTGCTCCTTGGTCGCACCAATCAGGGCGTCGAAGCCCAGGCGGCTGGGGCGCTGCATGGATAAGCCGAAGATGCGGGCCTTCGGGTGCCTCTTCTTGGTTGCGCCTATGATGTCGTCGTAGGCTGTGGCCACCTGCTCGTTCGCGGCGACGGCAATGTCCTCGTCCGATAAGGCCTCAAGCTCGTCGGCGGTGGGGCTTGGTCTCCCCGCCGGTTGGCGTACGCGCCTGGCGGGTCGCTCGGAAGGCTCTGTCTCCGGCTCGTAAAGCGTGCGACTCAACGTCATCGCCCCGCTCTTGTCGATCTCAGGTGAGACCACCTTTAACAGTAGGGGGAGCCCCAACCTATGGGCAAGGGCCGTCGCGTGCTTTCGGCTTGTGGCCAGGTAGGACTCCCTGGTCAAGAAATACATGATGCCCAGGCCGGCCGAGACCGTGAAAGCGCTGTAGGCGATTATCGCGACGATAACGTGCATCTGCAGCCAGTAGCTCTGCAGCGCGGGCACCACGTAGCGCGTGACGTCGTCGCGCCCCTGGGAGGCGTTGTAGAGGGCGATGATAAAGCCGATGGGGACGACGAAAAGGCCTACCGCATAAGTCTTCACGAAAAGGTGAGTTATGACGTAGGCAAGGACGATGCCCCAGGCCAGTGATAAGGACATCTCGTACAGGCTGGTCAGCGGCAGTCTCTTGAAGGTAACAATGAAGTCGACCTCCAGCGCTGTCAGGGCCACCAGCCCAATCAGCGAGAAGCCCCAGCCGAGCTTGCCCAGGATGTCTTTCGACGTAAGCAGGTAGCCAAGATAGGCGATCGTTGCAAGGCCGAGGCCGACCAGCGTCAGCGGCATAGTTATGGTGTACATGCTCGCCTCACTCCTTTCCGAGGTGAGAGAAAACGGGATACAGGAGAGCGACTGTCCAACCTAAGGTCACACCGAGGAAGCCGATCCAGACCAGGGAGAGGCCGGGCTTCTTTGCGACTATCAGTCCTGACCAGAATTTGGGGGGAGCCAAGGTCTTCGGTATATCCTCGAGCCCTAGTTCCGGGTTCATGTCTTTCAGCTTGACGGAGACGTCCTCAACTTTGAAGGAGTCTGTGGTGTTGACCTCGCGGTCGTTGAGGATCTGCTGTCCACCCTTGGCTGTGGGCTTTACCACGAAAAGGTTGATCTTCTCCGGTAGGGTCGGCACCCGCGTCATCCAGAGCTGGAACTTCTTGTCAGGTAGCTCGACTACGGAGTAGCGCTGGGCGCTATAAGGGCTGGAGACGTCGAACTTGAGGGTCGTGGAGCCGTTGGCGGACTTCGCGCGCGTGAAGTAATCGACGAGGGGCAGTGGCTTGCCGTCGCTGCCGGTCACAACGAGCTCCACAGGGCTCAAGGGCCGCTGGTCCGCCTCCTGCACGGCGCGGAAAGAGGCCTGGTAGAAGCTGACACCCTTATAGTTGAGGGGGTGGTTAACTTCGATGGCCTTCTCTTTGACCGGCTTGCCGTTCTCCAGGACGGTTACGTGCGAATACCAATCCCTGATGCTGCCGTCCGGGTTGTAGCGCTCCTCCGCCTTGTCCAGCCTGACCTGGAAGTCGGTATAAGGGACGGACCGGGCCTCGCCTTCAACCATACCGAAGGACTGGATGCTGAAGCCCTTCCAGGCGCCGATTATCCCGCCCAGGAGGATCAGGATCATGCTGTAGTGGGCGACCATGCTGGAGAGGCGCATTACGGTGGCCTTCTTGCCGAGGAGGATTCGGAAAAGGCGGTTGGTGGTGCAGATGGTGATGGTGCCGGCGAGGATGACCATGAGGGCCATAAACCATCGGGAGTGGTAGAGATTGTAGAAGCCGAGGGTGTCCAGGAAGCGGTTGCCTCCCTGGTAGCCCTGAAGCCGCAGGGCTACGAGTCCGCCTGCGTCCTGAGGGATAAGGGTGCCGATGAGAGAGGCCACGCCGACAATGCCTATCAGTACGAGGGCTGTGTTCCGTGCAATGAATACGCCGAGGATAACCTGCCAGGGGCTTTGGGCCTTTTCTTTGTCCCCTATTGATAAGGTGTCTGCGCCCATTCTCCTGTTCGCGAAAGCGGGATGAATCGCCGGGGCCGCCGATCACAGAGGCCCAACAGGGGCAAGTCACACCATCGCCCTCAACTGCGTCCTTTCAGGAATCGTCGGTTGTACGTCGGCTTGTGCCAGCGTTCACGGCTATTAATGTAGCATGTCGAGATACTTTATGGCAATAGGGGCATCCCCCATCAGAGGCCGGCACCACAGAAGTCCAGAGATTCCCAGAATCTCCCCATTTAGCTTGTTTACAGTTTCAGGCATATGCGGTATATAAGGAAG
>JACQUE010000203.1 GCA_016210425.1 Chloroflexota bacterium
CTTCTACGAGACCGGCGACGAGAAGATGAAGGCCAGCGCCGTCTGCGCCATGGGCCATAGCTGCGATCCGACCTGGCTGCCCGTGCTCATAATCGAGCTGCAGAACCCAGATCCCGAGATACGCTTCGAGGCCGCCTACGCCTGCGGCGAGTTGGGCGAGGAGGAGACGGTGTCCCACCTGGCGGCGCTCATCAACGACCAGGACCCGCTGGTGCAGGAGACGGCCATCGTCGCCATCGGCCAGATCGGCGGCGGCGAGGCGCGGCGCGCGCTCCAGCGCTGCATGATGCACCCCGACGAGCGGGTGCGCCTGGTGGCTGAGGAGGCCATGGAGGAACTGGAGTTTGGGGAGGACCCACTGAGCTTCACGACAAGGCCCGGCAACAACCCTCACTTGTCATAACACGTCCAAAAGGGGGATCCGATGGAGTTCCAAGACCTACTCTACGAGAAGGACGTTCATATCGCGACCATCACCCTCAACCGCCCGGACCGCCTGAACGCCATCAGCGGCCCCATGCTGGAGAGCCTCTCGCGGGCCCTTATCGCCGCCGACGACGACATCGACGTGCGGGTGATCATCCTGACGGGCGCGGGCCGGGGCTTCTGCTCCGGCCTGGACCTGAAGGCCCACGCCAGCGGTACTCGCATCTCCACCGGCACCACCAAGATCGACCTGCGCAACGCGCCGCCCATCGTCCTGCACAACGTCGACAAGCCGGTCATCTGCGCCCTCAACGGGCCCGCCGCCGGCTACGGCACCGACCTCGCCCTTGGCTGCGACATCCGCGTCGCCTCGGAGGAGGGCAAGCTGGGGGCCGTCTTCACCAAGCGCGGCGTCGTGCCGGAGAGTGGGGGCACCTGGCTCCTGCCGCGCCTCATCGGCTGGGCGCGCGCTGCGGAGGTGGCCTTCACGGGCCGTATGCTCTCGGCCCACGAAGCGCTGGACTTGGGCCTCATCAACAAGGTGGTGCCTGCCGATGATCTTATGCGGGAGGCCCGCGCCCTGGCCGAGGAGATCGCCGGAAACGCGCCGCTCGCCGTCCAGGCCACAAAGCGCATGATGCGCCTGGGCCTGGAGGAGAGCTTCGAGGCCAACGTCCACCATGTCTTCCTGCAGCTCCGCCCTCTAATGCAGAGCGAGGACTTCCAGGAGGCGCTGACGGCCTTCCTGGACAAGAGGACGCCTCGCTTTAAGGGTAGGTAGCTCAGGCCGGGCGTTTGCTGCTTCGGCGCGCCAAAACGGAGGATTAGCGCAAAAGCGGTACTGGCATAGGACTTTGCCGTTGGATGCCGGAAATACAAACTGGCTGTTTTTGCCATAAACGCAAAGCCAAACAACCTTATGGGCGTTGCACTGGCAATGTTCTTTTTTTGTGTTATAATCAAGGCGGTGAATGCCTCCAGAAAGGTCGAGTCTGGATTTCGGCATTATAAACCGGATAAATAACTATTAGAGAGGGTTGTGGGTGGAAAATAGGTCGCTTGAGCTCATACAGGACAAGCGGTACGTTCGAGAGCTATTCGAGAGGTGCGTGCTGGATGCCCGGTGCAGTGGCTGCGCGGCGTGTGTGCTGTCCTGCCCGGTCAAAGCACTGGACTACGACCACGAGAAGCCGGTCCTGCTGGAGAATTGCATCGACTGCGAGCTCTGCTTCAAGGCCTGCCCAAGGCTGAACCTCAACACAGAACATATAACCGAGCTCGCCTTCGGCTATAGCAACCCGCCCAGCTTCAACGAGGCGTTCGGCAACTACCTCTCGGTCCTCGCCGTTCACAGCGCGAAGCCTGCCATCCGCGAGCGCGGGCAGGACGGCGGCCTAGTCAGTGGGCTGATCCTCTGGATGATGGAGAAGGGCCTTGCCAAGGGGGCGGTGGTGGCCCAGCGCACCGTGGCCTGGGACGGCAAGCCGACCATCGCCACGACGCCCGAGGAGGTCCTGGCCGGCGCCGGCTCCGTCTACACCTACGTCCCCAACTCGCTGGCGTTGTTGGACGCCAAGAAGCTGGAGGACCTCGTCTTCGTGGGCACCGGCTGCCAGGTGACAGGTGTGCGCCAGCTTCAGGCCGCCAAGTCGAAGGCCTTGCGCAACGCTGTGAAGCCCGTCGGCCTCACCATCGGCCTCTTCTGCACCAAGGCCTACACCTATGAGGGGCTGATGCGGCAGAAGGTCCAGGGCGAGCTGGGCATCTCAGCAGACGAAATCGCCAAGATGAACATCAAGAAGGGTAACGTCCACGTCACACTTCGCTCCGGAGAGGATGTCGCCATACCCCTCAAAGAGGTCAACGACTATACCCGCGAGGGCTGCCTCAAGTGCCCGGACTTCTCCGCCGAGTATGCCGACATCTCCGTCGGCGGCCTGGGCCAGGAGGGCTGGAGCTTCATTATCCTTCGCACCGAGCTGGGCCAGAGCATCTTCGACAAGGCTGCCCGCGAAGGCGTTTTCACAGTGCGGCCCATGGAGGAATTCCCCGACGCCATGACGCTGCTCGTCAAATCGGCCAAGAAGCAGCGGGCACGCGGGCGGGCCGGAGCTGTCGCCGTAGAGGCATAGCGCTATCGTGGCTCGTAGGAGCGTTACTGTAAAGAGGCTCCCGATCTCCGGGAGCCTCGCTCTTTCGTTAGTCGTCCCATAAAAAAGACGGCGTTGGCGCCTGTGTGATGCACTGAACCCGCCAGTTAGCCTTGTCCTTTAGACGTTGGAGGCCAATCCTGACGCGGAAGACCTCTCCACGAGAGGGCGCATTTCTACCTACTAGCCAGATAGTATCTTGAACGCTAGGGTTGTACCGCTCCTGTAGCATCCCGTTCGGGAGGCACACAACCCGAATACTCACCAGTTCGTTGCCGCCCCCTGCTTTCTCGCGATACGTATACTTGACGAAGATGGTAGTAGTCAGAAAAGCACAGGCTTGTCCGCTTAACACTGCGGTTACTAACTTCGGCAGAGTACCGGCCTCCTGAATGTCAGCACCGCCCCTTTTCTGCCTAATCATCATGGACGTCTGCGCCGTCTGAATGGTTATCGAGCGGGCATCATCCTCTTTCTCCGCCTTCGAATCGACGAACAGCGCCTGCCGTACAGAGTAGTCTGGGTGAAATATATATCTGGCCTTCTTATAGTCGATCTTCCCGAACAGGCGCAATGGTATTGCCGACGTACCTAACCTATCCAGCGCTTCCCTGGTGATATCTTCCCCGATGTCGGCCACCAAGTCTTGCTCACGAAGGAAGATATCACTGGCGTCGGTTCGGAAGTCACAGATGGCTTGAACGACCAGCCGCAGAGTGGCTTTTTCGATGTTCTCCAAGAGGTCGAGGTTCTTCTCGAGGGAAGCGGGGTCAAGCGTCATTCGAAAGCACCCAGCTCCGCGCGCGCACATCGCTTCTTCGCAAGCTCGGCGTACTTTGGCATCGACTCAAACCCTAAATAGCGCCGCTGCTCCTGGATGGCAGCGGCTGCGGTCGTTCCGCTGCCAATAAACGCATCTAGGACCAACTCGCCAGGTGCCGAAAACAGACGAATCACCCGTCGTGGCAACTCGATAGGGAACTGGGCTTCATGGTCGATATTAGCCCGAACCGAGGGGATAAACCAAACTCCCCTGGAACCCCAATCGCTCCACTCCTGCTTTCTAAGGCGAGTTCTATCAATCGTGGTGATGCCAGGCTTCCAAAATATGTACAAATATTCAAACTCATCTACTGAGCGATAAGAAAGGCTATGCCATTGACTATTCTCCCAGCATGGGTCCTTAACCCAAACGCGGCGGTCATAGAGATACAAGCCTGCCTTCGTGCCCCACTCCTCCAATAGACCTCCCACAACCTTCACTCTTCGCTGAACCTCATATTTGCCGCCCCTTATGTTGTTGTTCTTCAGCCTACGATCTACTGTTTGCTCACTGCAGCCGAGCAATGCGGCCAACTGATATCTATTGAATGTGGGATTAGCCTTTTTTGCGACCAGCACCTCTTCCCTGGTTATCTTTACGCGCTTGCTGCTGACGTTGTCAGCCTGGATCCTTGGCATACCGGGATCGGGAAATGCCAGTATATCTGCGATGTTAATGACTAAGAAGCCACCCGGCTTAATGGCGTGGAAGTGGAGGTTCACCACCTCCCTCAGCAAATCCTGCCAATCTTGGAACGAAAGCTGCTTTTCATAGGATTTACCCACGTAATAGGGAGGCGACCAGAAGCTCAGGGCGACAGAATCGGGGCGCACACGCTGAAGGAGATCACGAGCATCCCCGCAATAGATAGCGTTGTCGGCCAAGTATGGCAATTGGAGATTGTGCGCCGAGGATAAGGTGAAAAGCGTTGGGGCTTGTGATACATTAGAGCGCTGCACTGCGCTACCCCCTTGGCTTTCCGTCTGTTGGCGTGAATGCGAACAACTTTTCCCAAATCATAGTTACATGCGCCTGGCTTGTCAAGTTTTTCTTTAGTGCATGACACTCACTCTGCCTTGACCCGCCGTTGTATAATTCCTTCTAGGGCTTGCTAGGAAAGGAGAAATGAGATGGACCTGAAAGGGAAGGTAGCGTTGATCTCGGGGGCTCTGGGCGGCGTCGGCAGCGCCATCGCGCGCAAAATGGCGCAGGAAGGCGCAGACCTCGCTCTCACGGCGCGGCGCCCCGGCGACCTGGAGGACTTCTGCCGGGAGCTGCAAAGCCTCGGGCATCAGGTGCTCGCCCTGCCCGCCGACGGCACCCAGCGCGACCAGGTCGTCTCGGTCGTCGACAAGACGGCCGCCCACTTCGGCCACATCGACATCCTCGTCAACGCCATGTCCGGCGATATCATGGAGCGGTTCCACGAGGGTAAGGAGGAGAACTGGGACCGCATGATGGCCGTCAACGTCTACGGCTTCCTCTACTTCCAGCACGCCGCCCTCCAGCACATGATCCCCGCCAACAAAGGCCGCATCATCAACCTCGTCTCCGACTCCGCTAAGATCGGCGCCACGATGGAGGCCGTCCAGTCGTTGACCAAGGGCGGCATGGTGGCCTTCGGCAAATCGCTGGCGCGCGAGGTCGCCCGCTACAGCATCACCGTCAACACCGTCTGCGTCGGCCCGACGCGCACGCCCGGCTTCATCGAGGGCATGGAAAAGTCCAACTCGCCCGGCTACCAGGCCTTCATGCGCCTCCAGCCGATGCACCGCGCCGCCGAGCCTGCGGAGGTGGCCGCCGTCGTCGCATTCCTCGCCACCGACGACGCCAGCTTCGTAACGGGCCAGGCCATAAGCGCCAGCGGCGGCCTCACAATGTGCTAGACGCTAACTTGGGAATAGGTTGCACCAGGAGGTTGTTAGAACACACGTAGCGGCTTGCCAGCCCAGACCTGTCGGCGTAATATGGGTTTATAGGGTTATGTTTAGCGCGCAGACAGGTTGGTGGGGTTATGGCAAGGAACGCTGCTGCCAGGGAGAACGCAAACATCGACCACCAGGGGTTCGAGGAGGAAGCGCTCCAGCACCTGGACGCCCTGTATCGGACGGCCCTGCGGATGACGAGGAACGAGCAGGACGCCGAGGACCTGGTGCAGGAGACATACCTAAAGGCATATCGATTCTTCTACAGATACGAGAAGGGCACCAACATCAGGGCCTGGCTTTTCAGGATCCTGACTAACTCGTACATCAACCGATACCGCAAGGCGGCGACGCGGCCAAAGATGACCTCGCTGGAGGAGACGACAGACTTCTTCCTTTACAGTAAGCTGGCGGAGGAGGGACGGGAGCCGGCCTGGATGAGCGTAGAGGAGGAGGTGCTGTCCCGGTTCGCGGATGAGGAGGTAGTGCGAGCGCTGGAGGAGCTGTCGCCGCAGTTCCGGATGGCGGTCCTTCTGGCGGACGTGGAAGGCTTCTCCTACAAGGAGATAGCCGAGATAACGGGCGTCAAGATGGGCACGGTGATGTCCAGGATATCACGGGGGCGCAAGCATTTGCAGGAGAACCTGTGGGATTACGCGCAACGTGCAGGCCTACTGAAAGGAA
>JACQUE010000032.1 GCA_016210425.1 Chloroflexota bacterium
CCATTATCCAGCCGCCCATCATGCGGCTTCTGACGACAAAAGAGGAGCGGCGCATCAAGATGGAGTACACTACGCGCCACATCTCCAAGACGACGCGCATCCTCTTTCCCATCGTGACGACCCTGATCACCGGCCTCATCGCACCCCTTGCTGTGCCCCTCATCGGCATGCTCATGTTCGGCAACCTCATGCGGGCATCGGGCGTGGTGGACCGGCTCACTCGCTCCGCCGAGAACGAGGTGGCCAACGTGGTCACCATCTTCCTGGGCCTCGTCATCGGCGGGACCATGGCCGCCTCCAGCTTCTTGAAGCCCGAGACGCTGCTGATCCTGGCGATGGGCCTGGTGGCCTTCGTGATGGACACGGCAGCGGGGGTCCTCTTCGGCAAGGTGATGTGCTTCGTCACGCGTGGCAAGGTGAACCCGCTCATCGGGGCCTCCGGCATCTCCGCCTTCCCCATGTCGGCGCGGGTGGTGCAAAGGGTCGGGCAGGAGGATGACTTCTCCAACTTCCTGCTCATGCACGCCATGGGCGCCAACACGGCGGGGCAGATCGGCTCAGTGGTGGCGGGAGGAGTTGTGCTGGTGCTGGTGGCAGCGGTCCTCTAGCCTCTTTCGGCAGCTCAGACCTCGAAAACGACGACATAGAGGACGAAGGCCAGGTAGAAGAGGCCAGCGGTCGTCAGGATGTAGGGGGAGAGGTAGTGGCGGCGCTTCAAGGATATTAGCGCCCAGGTGGTGGAGACGATGGCGATGGCTGCGCTTACGAGGGCCGGCGTCGTCAGTTCCCAGGGCGTGAAGGCCAGCCCCACGGCCACCGGTATGCAGCTCTGGAAGACCATCGCCCCGCTGATGTTTCCCATAGCCAACGTGTCCTTACCCTGGCGCACCCAGATAACGCTGTTGAACTTCTCCGGCAGTTCCGTCGCCAGCGGGGCGATGAGCAGCGCCAGGATCAGCGCCGGTACCCCGAGGTCGTGCGACACCGTCTCCAAGTTGGACACAAAGATGCGGGCGCCGATGATGATCACTGCCAGGGCGAAGAAGAATTGAAAGAGGGCCATAGCCAGGTGGGGGTCCGGCTTGTGGCGGTGGAAAGGGCTATGGCGGTGGAAGTGGAGCGGGTTCAAGTCACCGCCCGACTCCGTTGCCTCATCAGCGAATGTGCGCACTACGTACAGGCCGTATAACCCCAGCATGACGAAGGCGATGGCTATCTTCACAGGGTGTACGGGAATGAAGGCCGAGGCGATGGCGAAGGTGTAGAAGATCAGGAAGAAACGCATGTCCCGGCCCAGGATGGTAACGTTTACGCGCATCTCCGTTGTGCGCCGACCCCTTCGCGCGAAGATGATGACGGCCGCTCCGGTCACAAAGAAGGCGGCTGTGGAGAGCATGAACGGCGCTCCCAGGATGGCGCCGATGCCGATCTCGTCGCTACTCTCGTTCCCAACGAACAGGATGGCGATCATGGGGATGAGAGTCTCCGGCATGGCGGTGCCGACGGCGGCCAGGATGCTGCCGACCACGCCCTCCCCCAGGTTTAGCAGCTTGCCGATCCATTCGACGGCGTTAGTGAAGATCTCCGCCGCGGCCAGTATGATGGCTATGCTGACGATCAGGAGAACGATGGCTAGGGCCAAGGTTTGTAGCGGCCTCCTTCATTGCTTCCGAGCATATAGAAAGCGTTAGCCTCCCTGGGGGAAGTTAACGCCACTGATCCGCTCCGCGCTAGGAGCGGAAGCGCTCCTAACGCCGCAGTCTATCACACTTTCTATCAGCAGTCACCCAACTCTGTGCAGATCTTCAACTGCCGCCCCGTCACTCGCCCTCCATGCGCTTGCCCAGCTCGCGCAGGAACTTCTCCACCTCCGGCGATAGCCCCGGCGAGCTGTCGACATCCTTCTTTACCCGTGCCTCGTAGTGGGTCTCTATCTGTCTTATCATATGCCGGAGCTGCGGGTTCCGCTCCGCGGCCTCCGTGATCTCCGCACGCTGCCGCTCCGCATCGTTCTCAAGCTGCGATAGGCTGATGGGCAGGCCGTACATGGAGGAGAGGATTTGGAGGAGACGCAGAGCCCCGGTGTAGTCCTCGTCGACCTGGGCGTACTGCGGTAGGTGAACGATGGCGCTCATGGTTTCAATGCCCATCTCGGGGGCTGTCTGCGATATGAGGACGGTTATGGTGGTCGGCCCCTCGTAGCTGCTGGCCTCGATGCCCATCCGGCGCACCGTCTCCTCTGTGGCCGCGCCTTGCGCGCTGCCCGTGATGATGAGGGGCCGGGTGTGGGGTACAACATCGTACATTGCCCCCAGGAGGCAGTAGCGCCTTACCCCCAGCCGCTTCAGGAGTTGCAGGATGGAGTTGATGTAGCTCTCCACATTTGATGCCAGGTCCTCTTGCACCGATTGGATAGATCGGCGGAGTGCATCCAAGTCCACAAGCCTATCTATCAACCGCAGTTGAATATCAGCGTGGCGTGAGATGTCTATTACTCGACTTCTACTGTAA
>JACQUE010000201.1 GCA_016210425.1 Chloroflexota bacterium
CAGTACTACGACGGCATCCCTGTCGGCGTCAACGACTGGATCTCCGACGCTAAGACAGTGGGCGCAAGCACCGACTGCTCCACCATCTACGCCTTGCAGGTGGGCGAAGGCGGCCTGGCCGGACTGACCGCGCCTGGCGGCCTGCAGGTGGAGCGCGTCGGCTCCCTGGAGACTAAGGACGCCACGCGGACGCGCGTCAAGTGGTACGTCAGCCTGGCCCTCTTTAACACCCTGAAGCTGGGCAAGCTCACCGGCGTGCGCGACTAAGGGCCCGTGGAGCGAGGTGCGTCATGACGAACGTGCGAATCGACCAGAACGGTATTCCCAAGGCCCCTGTCCTTGACCCGACGGCTCCCCTGCTGCATCGAAGCGGTGTAACGGCGGTCGATGCAGGCGACCCGGCGGATGCCGGCGGCGCCGTCGACTGCGCCGGCTACGAGCGCTGCCGCTTCGACATCAGCATCACCGGGGCCGGCTTCACGAGCCTCACCGTCCAGATCCTTTTCTGGAACAGCCGGCAGAGCCTGTGGTTCGGCGGGGCCTCGCGCCAGTTCACAAGCACTGGCCAGCACACCCTGGACGTGGATGCCCGAGGCGCAACCATCTTCCTGAAAGTGACGGCGGCAACGGCTACCACCTTCTCGCTGGCCGCCGACTACGCCCTGAGCTAGGAGGTACGACCATGGCTCTCAAGCTTACCGGCGAGGTCCCCTCCGTCATCCATGGCCTCGACGGCCTGGGATGGCTGGAGGAGGTACGCCGCAACTCCAGCGATCCGGCTCTCACAATCAGGCAGGATGGCGGCGGCTCGGCTCTAAAGCTTGTCCTTCCGTCCGGGTCGCAGAGCTTGCTGGACTTCTACGCCGTCGCGACCCAGATCGGCCACCTCTACGCTGAGAGCGGCAACCATCTGGTCTGTAAGACCGTAGGCGGTAGGGACATCCGGCTGGACCCAGCCGGGGTTATAGACCTTCGGGCTACCATCAAGAACCTGGGGGCCGCCAACAGCGGCAACGTGTACATCGACGACGGCCTTCGGGTGACAGGTGTAGCGCAGTTCGACAACGTGGTGACCGTGCCATACAACAACCTGCGGCTGCAGGCGGACAACACACGCGTGCAGCTCTCCTGGGGCAACCCCGGCTTCCGCATCCCGATAGTCGTGCCGCTGACCAACCAGAGCGCCGCCAGCGCCAGCGCTGGGGAGGTGTTCGTGCTGGACACCGCCAACGACTACTCGGTCGTGGCTGGGACGACGGCAGGGAATCAGACCCATCCCTTCGTCATTGTGGCGGGAGGCGCTACTGGCGCTGCTATCGAGGTGGCTGTCGCCGGCCTCGTAGACGTGGACTGCGACACGGGCGCCGTGAGCAGGGGCGACGTGTTGGTGACATCTAGCGTCACGGCCAAGAAGGCGATGGCTAACAACGCCCAGACCGACCCCAACAGGATTATTGGCGTTGCCCTGACCGCCAAGGACGGCGGCTCCAACGGCAGCGTCCGGGCGCTCATCAAGAGTTACTAGGAGGAAGCCATGCCCAAACAGATAACGCTGGACGGCCTGTCGCCCCAAGGAATCAACATCCGCAAGGACGCCTCAGGAGCGGTGCACGTCGAGGCCTGCTACGGCATCATGGCCGGCGCCGAAGCTGTCCGTTCCGTCAGTCGCGAGATTACGCAGCATTTGAGCGCTGCTCAGCTCAACTCCGTCTCCACCTGGTACGATGGTGTCTTCAGCCGTATGGCGCAGGTGGAGATGGTCGCCTAAGGAGCGCTGGGAAAGGGGCGAGCCGTGAGGGTAACAGCGAAGGAGCTATACGGGGTCCGCAGGGCGCGCATCGAGGCCGAACGCAGGGCTTTGCTGGCGCGGCTGGCGGAGATCTCGGTGCAGGAGCATACGCTGGAGCTGGAGCTGAAGTACGGGCTGTTGACCGGAGAGTCTGCGCTCGACCTGCTGACCGGACAGATTGGTCCGGCCAGGCGCGGCTCTTCCCAGCAGAGCCCCGGTGACGGCAAGGAGGGACAGCCATGAACCTGACGCAGATGCGCACGCGGGTGCGACGCGACCTCCACGATGAGGATGCGACTAACTATCGTTGGACCGACAGCGAGATCGACCGCCACATCGACCACGCCCTGCGCGAATTCAGCTACGCCGTCCCCCGCGAGGCCAAGGCCACCCTGGCGACGACCGCCGGCAGCCGTGACCTCTCGCTGGCCAGCCTCTCCGACCTCATCGCCATCGAGGCCGTGGAATATCCGGCGGGCAAGTACCCTCCCGTCTACGTTGGCTTCAGCGTCTGGGCCGGCACGCTCACCATGCTCGTCGATGCGGCTCCATCGGCCGCCGAAAACGTCTACGTCTATTACGGGAAGCTGCACACTCTGGATGCCTCAGCCTCCACTATTCCTTCCTACATGGAGGACCTGGTTGCGGCGGGGGCCGCCGCATATGCCGCCATCGAGTGGGCGAGCTTCGCGACGAACCGGCTGAATGTCGGCGGCCCTCAGGCGGTCGAAGACTATCTAACATGGGGACAGGAGCGGCTGGCGGCCTTCATGCAGGGTCTGGCGCGGCAGGGACGGCGCGGGCGCGTGCGGACGAGCGGCCTCTACCGGCCGGCGTCGCCGGCCGGCAGCCAGAGCACCGACTGGGGGCCGTAAGGAGGTCGTCGTGAGGAGCCTCTCCAGCAGCTTGCTGGCCGCCCAGAGAAGTGCCTCGGCGGTGCCATACGTGGAGGTCCAGGTCTATGAATCGATCGCGGGAGTGACGCGCGTCCTCTGGCAGCGCCTCTACACCGGCAGCGAGCCCGACTTCTACCATGCCGCCTGCATCGCCGGCGATGGCTCGCTGCTGCGGGCGCGCGTCAGCCCGTCTGACGGCCACCTCTACTACCAGCGCGTGGCGGCCCCCGGAGCCTCAAGCGATTACAGCCTCTGGACGGACCTGGGCGCCGCCTCCGACGTATCGGGCGTGGCCATGTGCAGCCAGGGAGCGAACGTGCTTCTCGTGAGCGTCGGCGTCGACCGGCGCACCATCACCGCTCGCGACAGCTCCAACAACGGCCAGAGCTTCACCGCCAGCACCATCTTCGTCGAGGCTGCCGACGTGGGCTGGCTGGCCGTTGCTTTCTCCGATGGCGGAACGCCCGCCGTTTTCTACTCCGTGGGCGCCACGGTCTATGTGACCAAGCGAGCGAGCGGCGTCTGGAGCGCGCCTGCGGCTTGGAGCAACTCGGTGGCAGCCATTACGGGCCTCGCCTGCTGCTATGCGGGTGACTGGGACGTTGTGGTTACGGGACGCGAGACGGGCTCCAGCGACTACAAGGTGTGGACGACCGTCTACGGCGACGGCTACCTGCAGGCGGCTGGGACCTGGCAGGCTCTGGCGGAGGTGGCGACCGCCGAGGGCGGCTCGGGAGTGCAGTTTCAGGCCCCTTTTCTGGCCAAACTGGATGTCTTCCGCCAGACCTTCGTGGAGAAGTATACGGGCACGAGCTCTTACAGCCGGCCCTTCTGGTCCCACTCCATCGCCTCGGCGAGCTATCCCGGTAACCTCTGGCGCGAGCCCGTGCCCTTCGACGCTGAGGGTAGCTATGGCCTCGTCCTGGCTGCCGACCTCTCCTATGCCTGGGCGACCACACCAGCGGGTGTCTGGCGAGCCCAGCTTACTCCCGCGCCCGTCGTCGTCACCCCCGATGTCATCGACCTGACCGTCGAGGACACGGTGGGTGCAGGCCGGGCGCGCATCGAGCTCCGCAACGACGACGGGCGCTACAATGTCCTGGGCGGGGTATCCAACGAGGCTATCAAGAAGGGGTCGGAGGTGCGGATAAGCCCCGGCTATCGCACGACCAGCGGGGCCGAGGTCTCGGCAGGGCCGGCCTACTGGATCGCCGGCTGGGAGTACCTCTCGCAGGCCGGCAAAGCCTCGCTGGTGCTCTATGCGCGGGACACCTGGGGCCTGCTGGAGCAGTGGCGGGCGCGGCGGCAGTACACGTGGACTGCAGGATCGAAGACGGTTTTCCAATTGTTGTCCTTCATCTTCGCTCGCGCCGGCCTGGAGTTTACCACCCTGAGCCGCAGCGCTTCTCTGACAGGCCTCACTCCTGCCTTCACCATCCACCCCGGCGAGAGCGGGGCGACGGCCGTGCAAAGGCTGCTGAAGATGGCCGAGGACGTTATCTTTTTCCGCGGGCACACCGCCTGCTTGAAATATCCCCAGAGCAGCGATCACGTCGACTACAGCTTCGGTATCGACCACCCCATCCGCGAGGGCCACTATCTGACGGCTGCTCAGGACAGCAACCGTGCCCAGGCCTATGGCTCCAGCCTCTTTGCCGAGTCCTTCGCCTGGTCCGAGTTGGCCCTTGTCTACGACAGGCTGCGGCAGGTACGCGACCTCAACCTGGACACGGTGGGCAAGGCCCAGGACCGGGCCGATGCGGAGCTGCGCCGGGCGGAGATGGCGGCGCTGGGCGGCTACGTCGCCGTGCCGCCCAACTGCGGCCAGGAGCTCTACGATGTCGTCGAGATAACGGACAGCCGCGCGGGGCTTGCCACGGCGAAGCGCCGCGTGCTGGGCAACACGCTGCGCTACTCGCGGCTAGCTAAGGGTGGCGTGTATGAGCAGAGGCTGTATTTGGGGGCGGTGTAAGACCATCAACTGGCCAGGCCCACCAAGAAGCTAGGCCAGGTCACTCACTCGATAAGCCCTTATGATTGCCTCAGCCCCAGCGGTCCTGTCGAGTCTTGGTCTGGCCGTGCTCTCCCTGGCCGACATCCAGCCCTCCCAGCCACCAGGCAACGCGCACCAGGCGCGCCAGGTTACGGACGCCATCCGGCCGCCGTAGGGCCATCTTGCCATGGCTTCGCAGCGCACTGCACACGGAGCTCAGCCGCCTATCGATCCTTCCCACGAAAAAGAAACGGCGCATACTGCGCCAGATCTCGGCAGCGCCTGCTGTCGTACATCGTTGTCGAATTACGATAACGCCTGCGGTATGTCTTTGGGCGTGTATGAGCATGTGAATCCAAGAGGGGAGCGATTCGGGATGAATCGCCCCCCTTCCTTAATGGCCTGAGAGGTTTGGTTCAGCGACGGGCCAGCTTCAGACGCAGGGCGAAGCCTAGGATAGCGAGGATGCCTGCGCCGAGCGCAATGGGCAACACGGGGACCGTCGGGCCGCCTGTCCTGGGCAGCGCGGTGGGGGCGGGCGCGGCAGCCTGCTCGAACGTCAGTTTAGCGAGGCCGCTGGTCGCGTGACGGACAGCCGCGTTATCGAACACGGCGACACCGAAGGCGTAGGATTTGGAGAGGTCGGCGTATTGAACGTCGAACTGGCTGCCGGTGTTCAGCTTGCGTCCCCACTCCAGCGTCCACTTGCCATCCTTCCATGCGCCTTGCGCGGAGATGTCACCCCGGTCTCCCTGGATGGGGGCCGTTATGATGCCCGCAACTTCATCATTGGCCTTGTACTTGGTGTCGTCGAGGGCAACCTTGTCCTTGTCGAAGATCCAGTACGGAGGCGCCGGCTTTTGGTCAGGCGCGGCGTACTTCGGGGCCTTCTTGTCATCGGTCTGATTGTCGGAGTAGCCGCCGGCCGTCTTCGGGTCGCTCTTGCGTCCTGCCTCTGGAGAATTCGTCGCGTCGTAGCGCGTGTCGTCCAGGTACTGGTCGTCGATCTGGCTGTTGGGGTTGGTGCGGACGCTCTTCCAGTGCCAGATATCGCCTAGCTCGCCCTTGCTTGCGGTGTACTTGTTGCCGAAGGGCTTAGGGGGCTCTCCTGCGTGGCAAACTGCGGCACACCCGATCTCGTTGAACCCCTTGATGGAGTCGTTGATGTTCCAGAGGAACGCGAGCTTGTCTTCATAGACCAAGTTGTTGTCGCCGCCCTTGTCGTTGGGATCGCTGAGCTTCTTCCACGTGCCGTCGGCCTGCTTCTGCCAGGGAGCGCGGCGCAGGCTCTGGCTGGGATCCCAATATTCCGCAAGGAAATAGACGCTATCAGACGTATAGACGGAGTAGAGGTTGACTTTGGTTGCGCTTGCCGGCAGGTTGGCGCCGCCCGCGACATCTAGAGTGACGCCAGGGGCACTGTTCCAAAGCGAGTCTACCTGTCCATCAATGGTGGGCGCCTTGTCGACTTTGACTGAGGTGAGGTTGGTCGGGTCGGCCGCGCCCGCGATGCCCGCCACAGCTAAACTTGCCACCGTTACCAGCCCTATGACCCCTAACAGCAATCTGTTCCGCACTCGTTTCATATGTTCCTTGCCTCCTTTCCCACTTATGCTGTTTGATGTACAGGCTGGCCAGGCCCGTCCCAAGGACTGCTTATCAGATGGAGAGTAGCCGCCTCGGCCTTTCGCTGTAAATCCGCAAACATACGCATCGTGCTTGGCGGAGATATGCCAGCTTGGACGGGGAAAACTGCGCAAGAGAAGACGGGGCTTCCGATCAGAGGATGTAGAGCCAAGGCCTAGACTAACTGGAGAGCTTTACATTGAGATCTGGGGGATAATTATCTGCTGCTGACAGCAAACAGGAGTCGTGAGCCACGAGCGCGTTTCAGTAACCCTAGCTGTGAGTACTGATCAGTCCCTTCCGAATGGCGTATTGCACAACTTCGCTCCGATTGTGCAGACCGAGCTTCTCCATAAGGTTGGCTCGGTGCCGTTCCACCGTTCGGGGGCTTAGCCCGAGGATCCCGCCCGTCTCCCGCGCGGATCTTCCCTCCGCTGTCATGCGCAGGATTTCTCGCTCTCGCTCTGTAAGAAGGCGATAGCTTGTGCTCTCCTCACCCGCCTCAACGCGGTGCAAGTAATCGTCCAGCAGCTTTCGTCCGAGGCTCGGATGAAAAGCCACGCCGCCGCGAGAGACTATCCGCAGTGCTGAGATAACCTCGTCAGGCGAAGCCTCTTTGAGTATGTATCCGGAGGCCCCGAGGCTCACCGCCTGGAAGAAATACTCCTCATCGTCGTGCATGGTAAGCATCAGCACCCGCGTGTCCGGATTTGCCTGCCGAATCTCGCGGGTAGCCTCCAATCCTGTCAGACCAGCCATAGCCACGTCCATTAGCACGATGTCAGGAGCCAGCTCGCGCGTTCTTGCCACGGCTTCAACGCCATCCTTAGCTTCCCCAACAACCTCGATGTCCTCCTGTGAATCGAGAAGAAGGCGTATGCCAGCCCTCACGACCACGTGATCGTCTGCAATCAAAACCCGAAGATTGGCCACGGCCGGCTCCTTTCTATAGGGGAAGGCGAACGGTGAGTCTTGTGCCGTTCCCTGGGCTCGAGTCGATAATCACTGCTCCGCCCAGCAGCAGCGCTCGCTCGCGCATACCCACGAGGCCGAGCCCACACCCGCTCTCCAAATGTGCTGTTGCTTTTGCCGGATCGAATCCAATGCCGTCGTCCTCCAACACAGCTACCACTTCCGATTCGCCACGTTGGATCCGGAGCACAGCGCGCCGTGCCATAGAGTGGCGCGCAACGTTATTCATTCCCTCTTGCAGAATGCGGAATAGAACCGTCTCGACCTCAGGGGGTAAGCGCTCAACCACTCCATTTGCGAAGACGTCAATACGTACGGAAGAACGCTCGGTAAGGTCCCCGGCTACCCGACGCAAAGCAGGCGCAAGTCCGAGGTCGTCGAGGAGAGCCGGTCGAAGTCCAAGGATGATCCTCCTGACACCTTCCAGAGTTTGGACAGCGGCCTCGCGCACATCCTCGAGAATCTTCCCGGCTTTCACCGTATCACGAGGCAAGATCTCAGCAGCCGCGCCAAGGCCCATGATGACTGCACTTAGACTCTGCCCCGTCTCGTCGTGCAACCCGCGAGCCACCCGCTTGCGTTCCTCCTCCTGAGCGGCTATCACTCGCGAGAAAAGTTGGCTGTGCATCCTATCCTTTCGCTCTAGCTCGTCCCTCTCCACCATGAATCGATCGGTCTCAACCTGGAAAATCTCGAGGGCCCGGATAACCCCAAACGCGATCCCCAAGCCAATGATCGAGCGCAACACCGGGGGAAGGATCGTACTATTGGTGGCCCAAAACGAAAGGTCGGATAACGTTGAGAGAGGCCACAGGCTTCTTGGCAACGTTGAAAAGACCCAGTCGCCTCTCGATGCGATCAACCCCGCCACTATCGCGTACAATCCGAAGCAAAGAGCTGTCCAGCGGAAGTACCAGGCAATGCCTTGTGAGCCGGCATTTGCCACGATCCGGGACTGACGGGCCATCCCAAAGCTGGACAGGGCTGCGCCTGTGAAACCCACAATGAGTCGAGCCAAGTCTGTGGTCTGTGGAAATCGCATTAATACCGTAGTTCCAGTAAGTACGATCGCTTCTGTAGTAAGAGAAATGGCCAGCCAGAGGAGCAGCACGATATTAGGGAACAAGCGCACCAGGGAGTGTCTTCCGGTAGGGAAGGAGATTCGAACTCCAAACTGCAGTAGCAGATACAGTGAGAAGACCAGTGTCAGCGTTCGAAGGGTTTGAAGCGTGGATATGGCATCCGCTGAAAGATACGTTGCTTGAATCGGAATGAAGGCGTGCCCCCATTCGTACACGCCGTGAACTATGCCGAAAGCGGCCAGCCATTTGAGGTGATGTGCGAGAACAAGACGACTGTGCTTGTGTGACCGGAGCGCTATGGTGAAGCCCATAGTGAAGAAGATGAGCCCGTAGCCGAAGAAGACTACGCTCTCGTTTGTTCTCAGGATGTTCAGCAAGGTTTCCACTGACAGATCAATATCCGCTCAGCCAACCGGAAGACCGAACCGACCTGTTCACGAATACAGGCAACGTCATTGTAAGCCACTTTGGTAGCATCGGCAAACATACTCATGTTGCATCAGGGCTTGCGGCTGTGGCATGGTCACCCTGCGGGGGAGGTGTCGACCCGGGATGGGACACTGAAAGAAGTGGGAAGGCGGCTCAAGGGCCCGCCCTCACTCTCAGAATACCTTGTCGGGGTTGAGGATATTGTTGGGGTCGAGGGCGCGCTTGATGCGGCGCATGGCCTCGACGCCGGCCTCGCCGCGCTGCCAGGGCAGGAACTCCTTCTTCAGCAGCCCGATGCCGTGCTCGCCGGAGATGGAGCCCCCGAGGTCGATAGCGGCGCGCATGATGTCCTGGAAGAATCGATGCACCCGCTCCATCTCCTCGGAGTCCGACTCGTCGCACATGATATCGGGGTGGATGTTGCCGTCGCCGGCATGGGCAGCCAACCCGATGCGCACGTGGTGCCTCTCGGCGGCCTCGCGGATGGCGCGGATGGCCTTGGCGAGGACGGGTCGCGGCACTGTTACATCTTCGACGATGATCGTCTTCGCGGCCTGGGCCAGCGCCGGGTAGTGGGCCCGCCGCGCCGACCACATCAACTCGCGCTCTCTGTCATTTGCCGCGACGCGCACTTCGCGGGCTCCCTCTTCTTTGCAGGCGTCCAGCACGCGCTGGAGCTGGTGCGGCACGTCGACCTCGCTGCCGTCCACCTCGATGAGGAGGATGGCTCCGGCGTCCAGCGGCAGGCCGGCAGGACGGAAGGCCTCAGCGTGGTGGACGCTCTCCTTGTCCATAAGCTCCAGCGCCATCGGCACGATGCCCCGTCGCACGATGGCCATCACCGTCTCCGCCGCCTGCTCCACGGAGTCGAAGGCGGCTATGCAGGTCTGGCGGGCCTCGGGCAGCGGGATGAGGCGCAGCGTCATCTCGGTGATGATGCCGAGCGTGCCCTCGGAGCCGACGATGAGGTGGGTGAGGTCGAAACCGGCCCGATCCTTGACCGTCTTGCCGCCCGTGCGGATGATCTCTCCCGTCGGCAGCACCACCTCCAGTCCCAGGACGTAGTCCTTGGTGGTGCCGTATTTGGCGCCGCTGAGGCCGCCCGCGCCCTCGGCGACGGTGCCGCCCAGGGTGGCGACGCGCACGCTGGAGGGATCGGGCGGGTAGAAGA
>JACQUE010000033.1 GCA_016210425.1 Chloroflexota bacterium
CTGTATTGCATGAGGTGGAAGCTGTGCAGGTAGAGGACGATGGCGGCGATGCCGCCCACCCCGACCGCAAGGCCGTCCAGCCCGTCGATAAAGTCGACGGTATTGACCGCGCCCACGATCCAGAAAAGGGTGAAAGGCACGGCTAGGTAGATTGAGAACTCGATGGTGCTGCGGGAGAAGGGGTTGCCAAAGGGATTGGGGATGGCGTGGATGACGACCCCAAGGCTCATAGCGATGAGGGCGGCCAGTACCTGCACTGTGAGCTGGGGAAAAGGCCCCAGCTCCCGCCGATCATCCACGATGCCCATCGCCAGCAGCAGCGTCGAGCCGGCCAGGATGCCCCAGATGCGGCGCATCTCCTCAGGCGTCCGGTCGGGCAGGAGCGGCATCGTGGCCAGGACTCCGAGTAGGAAGGCCAAGTAGATGGCCAGGCCGCCAAGGCGCGGCTTCATGGGGGGCAGGTGGTGGCTGCTGGGGCGGTCCTTAAAGCCGTAGCGGCGAGCGAAACGGGCCACGAGGGGCGTCACTGCGTAGGAAATGGCCAGGGCAATGAGGAAGGCGGCGCCCAACGGGAACACCTGCCGCGCCGTCGGATGGCCTGGCTTGCCGAGGGCCACAGCGACCACCAGGAAGAGCACCAGGGCCAGCGACGCCACGAGGACCGCTACCTGGATCCCAACACGCTTCCCGGCTCCTAGATCGGTCTTTACCACGTCTTCTCCGGCTGCCGTCTCAAAGATAGCAGCCATCGCAGCCTATGCAAATGCCCCAAGCTCACGAGCTTGGGGCCAGAGTCCACTTATTGCGCTTTGCAGATGCCTTCTAACACTTACTGCCTGCCAAAGGGCTGGTCAGGAGCGGCGCTTGTCGAAGTCGCTGAGGTCGAGGCCCTCGATGAAGTCGCGGAAGGCCGACATCTTCCTCAGCTCCTCCTCGTCAACGATCCTCTGCTTCTCCCCGTCCGGCTCCACCTTCTCCCCCTCCTCGTCCAGCAGCACCCCTGCTTTATCGAGGACCGAGTCTTCGACATATATAGGGACGTTGGCTCGAACAGCCAAAGCGATGGCGTCACTGGGGCGCGAGTCGATCTCCATCTGCTTGCCGTTGGCCTCAAGGATTATGCGTGCGTAGAATGTGTCGTTGGCCAGGTCGCAAACGATGACAGAGCTGACGGTGGCGCCCAGGGCGGTGATGATGGAGCGCAGGAGGTCATGAGTCAGGGGCCGCGCCACCAGCACCTCCTGAAGCTTCACGGCGATGGCATCGGCCTCCGCCGGACCGATCCAGATAGGCAGATAACGGCCCGAAGCCTTTTCTTTTAGTATCACCACACGTTGATAGTTCATCAGGCTAACCCGGATGCTATCAACGCTCATCTCGATCATAGTGTCCTCCTGCCGCACCGGGCTGGTATGTCTATTCTAATTTCTGCCCGCTAGTTGTGTCAACGCTGCTAGCTGACCCTAAGGGAGGGCATCATCGGGGAGAGTGCTTTGCTTCCCAGCAGCTAAGAGGCGCGAGAGTGTAGCCTACGCCTAGCATCCTCGCTTTCAGCCTCAGCCCCGGCTACCGGAGGAAGGCTGATGAAGAAGGTGCTGCCCTTTCCCAACTGGCTCTCCACCCAGACCCGTCCGCCGTGCGCTTCAACCAGTTGCTTGACTATCGCTAGCCCTATGCCAGAGCCGCCGCTGGCCCGCTGCCGGGAGGGGTCGGCCCGGTAGAAGTGGTCGAAGATATGGGGCAGGTCGCCAGGGGCGATGCCGCTGCCGGTGTCGGCCACGTAAAGCGTAAGCAGCCCATCGGAGATGTCGTCCCTGGCGCCGATGGTTATGCTGCCCCCAGAGGGCGTATAGCGGAGCGCGTTGCTCAAGAGGTTGCCCAGCACCTGACGGGCACGGTCAGGGTCGACGTCCAGGGCAGGAAGTTCAACGGGCAGATCGCTCCGCAGCGCGATGCCCCGGTCTCGCGCCTCCGCCTCCACCCGCGCCACCTCCTGCGCCACCAGCGGCTCCACGTCTGTGGGCACTCGCTCCAGCCTGAGTTGGCCGGCTTCGGCGAGCGTCAGGTCCCGCAGGTCGCGAACGATCCGGGCGAGGAGGCCGCTCTCCCTGTGCAATGCCTCCAGGTGCGCGGCGTCCGGCTCCAGCACGCCGTCCAGCATCGCCTCCAGGTTGCCCTGGATCACGCTGAGGGGCGTGCGCAGCTCGTGCGCGATGTCGGCCAGAAGGCGCTGTCTGCGCTGCTCGTCCTGCTGCAAGTTCTCCGTCATCAGGTTAAAGGCCGTCGCCAGCTCACCCAGCTCGCCGCCGGAGACGCCCTCCACCCGCTGGCTGAAGTCGCCTTTCGCCACCTGGCGCGACGCTTTGGAGAACTTGGCGAGCGGCCCTCTGATCTGTCCCGCGAGCGCCAGTCCCAGCAGGATAGCAACTCCACTGCCGACAAGGCCCCCCGTCCACAGGGCACGGCGGTTTCGCTGCAGGAACTGCTCTTCGGCGACCCCCCGTACCTGGGCGGTCGGGCCTCCCATCATCCCTCCGCTCATCATGCGCTCCATCGTCTGGTCGTGGGTCAGGTAGCGGTCGAAGTCGCGCGTGGTGGCCCTATTGATTAAGATGGCCGCCGTTCCTACGGCGACCAGCGCGATGGCAACCGATGCGACTGTAAGCTTAAACGCCAGGCTATTCCACACCATCAACCTCGAACTTATAGCCCACGCCACGGACGGTGGCGATGTGGCAGACAGAACCGGGGGCTGCCGCGGCCAGCTTCTGGCGCAGGTTCTTGACGTGGGCGTCGACGGTGCGCTCGTAACCCTCGTAGGCCTCGCCCTGCACGAGGTCCAGGAGTTGCAGCCGGCTGTAGACCCGGCCCGGGTTCTGGGCCAACACGGAGAGTATGCCGAACTCGGTGGGGCTCAACGAGAGCATCTTGTTGCCACAACGAGCCTCATGGCGGACGAAGTCGATGCAGAGGTTGCCGGCCGACACCTTCTCTTTCTTCCCCACGTCCCGGGAGGCGCGTCGCAGAACGGCCCGGACTCGCGCGACCATCTCACGCGGGCTGAAGGGCTTCGTGATATAGTCGTCGGCCCCCATCTC
Source organism: Chloroflexota bacterium (assembly GCA_016210425.1). Lineage (GTDB taxonomy): Bacteria > Chloroflexota > Dehalococcoidia > JACQUE01 > JACQUE01 > JACQUE01. The sequence continues at coordinate 3,099 of JACQUE010000033.1, forward strand.
CAGACCGACGAGCCTGTCCTCCAGCTCGTCCCTGGCCGTTACCATGATTATCGGTATGGGTGATTCGTCGCGGAGCGTCTTGCACACATCGAGCCCGTCTATGCCCGGCAGGTTCAGGTCCAGCAGGACCAAGTCGGGCTGCTGTTGCCGGGCCAGGCGCACGCCTTCCTGACCGTCTGCGGCGGCGATAACCTTGTAACCATAGCGCTCCAGGTACACCCTGATGAGCTCTACGATCTTGGCTTCGTCTTCTATTACAAGGACTACGCTCTTAGCCACGCCTCGTTACCGCTCCGTATCGTTGCTTGCACGACGATTATACCACCAGAGGAGTGCCACAGCCTACCGCTATGGCACTCCTCGGAGGACGGGGCGGGAGAAGCGCCTTTAGCGCCAGCTGCCCATCATGCCGCCGCGGCCACTGCCACCCATCATGCCGCCGTAGCCGCTGCCGCCGGCACTGTTGCCGTAGCTGCCCATCATGCCACCATAGCCATTGCCGCCCATCATTCCACCGTAGCCGCTGGCTCCCATCATGCCGCCATGCCCGAAGCTAGTGTTGTCCAGCTTCGTCTTGATGAGCTCCTGGACCCGCGCAGTGTCGTTCTGCAGGATGGTGTTAGCCTCCTCCTGGGTCAGGGCACCGTACTTGACACGCAGGGCCAGCATGTCCTTCTCAGGGGCGAGGATGGCGTTCACCAGGGCATCCTGGCTCACGCCCTTGGCCTGGGCGATCTCGAGGAGCGTCTTGCCGCTCTGGAGGTCCTTGATCAGCGTCGCCTGGTCGGTGTTCAGCAGCTTAGCCACGTTCTGCAGCGAGAGCCCTAGCCCCATCATGCCACCACCATCGCCGTGGCACCAAGCGTAGCCCGTCTGGTCGTCCGCCGCCGCGCCCTGCCTAGCGCCGAACGGCCCGGCAGCGAAGACCGCCTGTGCCGAGAAGACCAGCGCGAGAACGGCGACGCCAACAAGCCCTACCTTCCACATCCGTTTCTTCATCTCTACCTCCTTGTGCTTTTTCTTGCCCCGGCCATCCCGGGGGCTCTTCCTTCCTGTTCGGTCTAATCATAGGAAAGGCGTTTGAAGAGGCGATGAAGGCTATATGAAACTTTTGTGAAGATTGGCCCACAAGGATCAGCTACCCAGAGCGCGGATCGATTGCGTCCCCTAGGAGGCAAGTCGTATACTGGCTTGGATAAAGGGTCTACATCATGGGCACGAGCAGCGGGGTGGGCGGTGGGAAAGGCCGCACAAGCACTTCCATGGACATCGCAGAGCTCATCGGCAAGGCGATTGAGTACATCCCCCCGGCTAGGATGCGACTCATTGAGGATGCTTATGCCTTCGCTGCTAAGGCTCACGCGGGCCAGCTCCGCCTCTCCGGTGAGCCCTTCCTCCAACACCCCCTGAACACCGCCTACATCCTCACAGAGCTCCAGATGGACTCCACGGGCCTGGCGGCCGCCCTCCTTCACGACGTCGTAGAGGATTGCGGTGTGCCGCTTTCGGAGATCGAGGAGCGCTTCGGGCCGGACGTGGCCAGACTTGTCGACGGCGTGACCAAGCTGGGCAAGCTGACTCTGCCCGCTGCAACGGCCCTCTCCACCGGCGAGGACAGCCTCTCCCAGGCCGAGAACCTGCGCAAGATGCTGGTGGCCATGGCCCAGGACCTGCGCGTGGTCCTTATCAAGCTGGCCGACCGTCTGCACAACATGCGCACCCTCTCGGCGCTGCCGCCCGCCAAGCGCCGGCAGATAGCCCAGGAGACCATCGACATCTACGCGCCCCTAGCTCACCGCCTGGGCATCTGGCAGCTCAAGTGGCAGCTCGAGGACCTGGCCTTCCGCCATCTGGAGCCGCAGCGCTATCGCGATATAGCGCGCCTCGTGACTACCAAGCGGGCCTCCCGGGAGCGCTACCTGGCCCAGGTTGTCCGCATCTTGCGCGAGGAGTTCGGGAAGGCCGGCATCAAGGCCGAGGTCATGGGCCGCCCCAAGAACCTCTACAGCATCAAACAGAAGATGGACAAATACGCCGCCCAGGGCAAGGACTTCAGTGAGATATACGACCTTCTGGCCCTGCGCGTGTTGGTGCCCACTGTCCAGGACTGCTACGCCGCCCTGGGCGTCATCCACAACCTGTGGCGCCCGCTGCCCAACGCGTTCGACGACTATGTCGCCAATCCCAAGGACAACATGTACCAGTCGCTGCACACGGCCGTCATGTGCCTGGGCGCCCGGCCGCTGGAGGTGCAGATCCGTACCTACGAGATGCACCGCGTCGCCGAGTACGGCATCGCATCCCACTGGACCTATAAGGAGGGCGGCAGCAAGGACAGGCACTTCGAGAAGAAGGTGGCCTGGCTGCGCCAGCTCATGGAATGGCAGCGCGAGCTGGGCGGCGCCGAGGAGTTCGTCGAGTCGGTCAAGACGGATATCTTCCAGGACCGCGTCTTCGTCTACACCCCGAAGGGGGAGATCAAGGACCTGCCGGCCGGCGCGACGCCTCTCGACTTCGCCTACCTCATCCACACCGACCTGGGGCACTATTGCATCGGCGCCAAGGTCAACGGCAAGCTGGTGCCGCTGAACACGGCCCTGCACAGCGGCGACACGGCGGAGATCCTGACTGCAAAAGGCTCCCGCGGCCCCAGCCTCGACTGGCTTAACCCAAACCTGGGCTACCTCAACACGTCCCATGCGCGCCAGAAGGTGCGGGTGTGGTTCAAGCGCCAGCA
>JACQUE010000204.1 GCA_016210425.1 Chloroflexota bacterium
AAAATAAGATAGGTGGCGGCGCGTCCCTCTTGAAAGCTTCAGATAGCCGACATATACGCATGCTCTTTTCGGTCCTGTATTCGACCGGCGCTCAGCAGCCCGGAAGGCATCCGCTGCCCGAAATGCTCTGACCAAGCCGGCTTTCCTTATGTTTGCGCACCATCTGCACGGAGGTAGCTTTGAGCATCCTAGTAGACGAGAGGACCAGGCTCCTGGTCCAAGGCATCACTGACCCGAATGGGGCAGAGTACACCCACCGCTGCCTCATCTACGGGACTAAGATCGTGGCAGGTATAGCTCCTGGAAAAGCGGGCGAGAAGTTCGAGAACCGCGTCCCGCTCTTCGATTCCGTGGCTCAGGCCGTGCAGCAGGCCAGAGCAACGGCCAGCCTGGTCTTCGGCCCTGCCGATGCAGCCGGCAAGGCCGTCCTTGAAGCCGCCGAAGCGGGGCTGAAGGTGATCGTCTGCACCAGCGACGGCGTCTCAGCCGATGTAGTCAGCAAGGTCGGCAAGGAGCTTCTGGACAAGGAGTCTTTCCTCATCGGGCCCAACAGCCCCGGCGTCATCTCGCCGCTGCGGGCCCTGGCAGGCACGATGTCCGATGACGGCTACATCATGGGCATTGTCGGCATGCTGTTCAGAGGGAGCAAGGCGCCTTTCTCAGCCGTAGCAGCTCTCTCCCAGGCAGGCATCGGCCAGTCGACCTGCATCGGGCTGGGAGAGGGGCCCGTAACGGGCACGCCATTCTCGGCGGTACTGCCCCTCTTTGAGCGTGACCTACAGACGAGGATGATCCTCATTGTAGACGAAATGGGCGATGGCGGCGGCGTGGCGACGGCAGAGAGCATTAAGGCTAGCGTCACAAAGCCGGTGGTGGCCTTTATCTCCAGCGGCAATGACGGGGCCGCCGAGGCGTTGCGGGCAGCGGGTGTTACGGTGGTAGGCGACCCGGATGGAATCCTGCCTGCCGTTCGCCGGGTGGTCGCGGACTTCAGCCTCATGGCCGTCGATGACATCTAGACCCCGCTAAGCACCCGCGACCGACAGGACGCCGCGCGGCGGCAAACACAGAATATGAGGGAGGAGCATCTATGAAGGTCTTCGAGCCCATCAGCATTGGCAACGTGCAGCTCAAGAACCGCTTTGCCCACGCCCCCTCCGTCGTGCGCTTCCACGCCCACGACGGCTACATGACGGAACGCTACATCGGCTACATCGAGCGCATCGCCCAGGGTGGAGCCGGTCTGGTCACCTGCTCCGCCACCTTCATCAACCCGGACGGCCGCATCGGCTCCCGGGGCCGCCTCTCCATGATGCACCACGACGGTCTAATACCCGGCTGGAAGAAGGTCACCGAAGCTGCCCACGCAGCCGGCGCCAAGATATCAATCCAGCTCGCCCACTTCGGCAAGGCTGCGGGCTCGGAGGAGCTTCCCTGGTCTCCCACCGGCGGCATACCGGCCATGATGAGGACAGGGCCGTGGAGAGAGTACACCGAGGAGTCCATCGACGACACGCTGGAGGACTGGGGCAGGGCCGCGCGACGGGTCATGCTGGCCGGCTTCGACTTCGTCACCATCCACGGCGCTCACTGCCTCCAGGTCGAGCAGTTCATGTCGCCCCTGTGCAACAGGCGCACCGACCGCTGGGGCGATAAGACATTCTTCCCCACCGAGGTCATCAAGCGCATCAGGAAGTACACGCACCCCGACTTCCCTATCATCTACCGCATCAGCGGCGATGAGTTCCACCAGGACGCCGGCCTGCCCGGCTATACGCTGGACGACCTGCAAGACCTTCTGCCTCCACTCGTCGAGGCCGGCGCCGCCGCCATCGACATCTCCGCCGGCTCGACTCAGGCCGCTGGCGGCTGGATCGTCCAGTCCCGCTACTGGCCCAAGAAGTGCCTCATGCCCCTTGCCCGCGCTGCGAAAGCGGCAGTCTCGGTGCCGGTCATCGGCGTCGGTCGCCTGAACCACCCGGACGAGATCACCCAGGTGGTCGAGGAGGGCGACTGCGATATCGTCGCCTTCAGTCGCACCATGTTCGCCGAGCCTGACCTGCCCAAGAAGATGATCGAGGGGCGCTACGACGAGATCCGCCGCTGCATCTACTGCGACTGGTGCATCGCGAACTTCGCCGTCCGCCCCGACATGGGCTGCGAGTGCGCCGTCAACGTCCAGTTCGGATGGGAGCGGGAGGGGCTCTTCGGCATCAACCCTGTCCCTAAGGAGATATCGAAGAAGGTCCTCATCGCCGGTGGCGGCGCCGCAGGCATGGAGGCGGCACGCATCCTGGCGGAGCGCGGCCACACACCCGTTATCTACGAGGCGTCCGGGGAGCTCGGTGGCCAGGTGCCCAGCGGCGCGGTGCCGCCCGCCAAGAAGGACTTCATGAACATCGCCACCTACTTGCAGACGATGATGAAGAAGCTTAACGTACCCATCGTCTACAACACGAAGGTGACGCCGGAGATAATACAGAAGGAGCAACCGGTGGCGCTTATCATCGCCACGGGCAGCACCCCGACGAAGCCACCCATCCCCGGCATCGACGGCCCTAACGTCGTAATGGCCATAGACCTGCTCCTTGGCAAGGCCCAGTCTAAGGGCCAGAAGGTAGCGATCATCGGCGGTGAGCTGGTGGGCACCGAGGTCGCGGACATGCTCTCCGGTGGCATGGAGCCCCCCGACCCGGACACCTTCCTCGACCCGCAGAAGCGCAACCCCAGCACGGGCACCGGCCAGAAGGTGACCATCATGCGCCGCGGCGAGCAGTTCGCCACCCACGTGGTCGGGTCCAACCGCTTCAACCTTCTGCGCCGGCTTCAGGAGCGCGGCGTGGTTTTCCTCGGCGGCATCCAGCGCTACAAGGAGATAAACTCCAAGGGCGTGGTCATCGTCGACAAGGAAGGCCAGGAGCGGCTCATCGAGGCCGACACCGTGGTCATAGCGGCCGGCTCTCGGCCTAACGGCGATGATCTAGCGCAGCAGGTGAGGGGCAAGGGCCTGCTCCCCGGCCGCATCTACGTCGTCGGGGATGCGGTTAAGTCCGGACTGATGTACGACGCCATCATCACGGCTGCCCGCGCCGCCTGCGACATCTAGCCTAACGAGCCTGGTCAATCAAGCGAAGGAGAGGGCCACAAGGCCCTCTCCTTCTGTGTCTCCCACCCGAGACAGGGTCGAATGCTATAATGATCTAGCAGGTGGTAGATGGATCTGAGGGCCCTCGTGGCGATATTTGCGACGTCTTTCGGCGTCGGTTTCTCAGGCGCCGTCATACCGGGGCCGTTGACGGCGTACAGCGTGCGGGAGGCTGCGAGACACGGGGGACGAGTCGGGGCCCTCATCGCATCAGGCCATAGCCTTGCGGAACTCGGGATGGTCTTCTTGCTGTTGGAGGGGTTCGGGGCCATCCTCTCGAAACACGCAGTCTCGGCAGCCGTCGCCATCGCCGGCGGCGTTTTCCTCGTTGTAATCGGCGTAAGCGCTATCAAGGGGTCAAAGCGCGAGGCGGAGGCCCAGTTCGCGGAGCAGGCAGTGGACGCCCCTGTCCACACCGGAGCTAACGGGGGGCCGTCCGGCCTGCGTGCAGACGTTAGCCACCTGGGAAACAGGCTCCTGGAGGCCCCCATCTACGGTGGCATCCTAATGAGCCTCTTCAGCCCCTCGTGGATCCTCTGGTGGGCAACCGTCGGCGCCAGCTACGTTGTCTGGGCGCTCCCTCACGGCAACTGGGGCGTCGCATCCTTCTACACAGGGCATATCCTCTCCGACTACGTGTGGCTGGGGTTCCTCTCATTCCTCGTGGGCACCGGAAGACGCTGGCTGAACCCAAAGACCTTTCGGTGGCTACTCCTCTTCAGCGGCGCATTCCTGCTGGCCCTCGGCGCCTACTTCTTCGTTGCCGGGATACGCTTCATAGTCTAGACCTTCCGGAATGGCGGCAGCCAGCCGTCCGTTGCTGTAGCTCTGGCCCGTTGCTAGAATAGAGCGAAATCGCCTGGTGGTAGCCATGTTCTTGCGCCTTGTCCCGAGAGGGGAGCGTATTCGACGCTTTGTACCCTCGGCGCTTCTAGTATTGCTACTTCTGTGTGCCCTCACCTTAAGGCTTTACGGCCTTAACTGGGATCAGGGGTACCTGTTTCATCCGGACGAGCGTGCCATTATGATGAAGGTAGCGGGTGACATCTCGCTACCTCTGCCTCCGGACTGGCGAGAGCTCCTGAATGCTAAAAGCAGCCCGCTTAATCCGCACTGGTTCCCCTATGGCAGCTTCCCGCTCTACCTCCTCCGTCTAGGCGGGAACTTCGGCGCCTTCTTCAAAGACAGCCTCAACGGCTACCCCGATCTTCGCCTTGTCGGCCGAGTGCTCTCCGCCCTTTTCGATACTGCCACTGTCCTCGCCGTCTACCTCCTTGGCCGCCGGTTATATGGGCGCCGTTATGGCCTGCTGGCAGCGGCCCTTCTGACGTTTACGGTCCTGAGCATACAGCTTAGCCACTTTTTCACGGTCGACCCGATGCTCACCACCTTCGCCACCTTCAGTGTGCTGGTCTCAGCAAGGATCATGCATCGGGCCGACCTGCGGGGTGGCGCCTTGCTGGGGGTGTTGCTTGGGCTGGCGCTGGCCACAAAGGTGAGCGCCGCCCCCTTCGCAGTGACGGCCCTTATCGCCTACGGCATCTTCGCCTTCGCCCAAGAGAGCGACGAGATGCGCCTCTCCTATTCCGAGGTGAGGATGGGCAAGGCACTGCGCTCACTGCTGCTGGCGGCGGTCGTCGCCGGTGCCGTCTTCTTCATAACGCAGCCCTATGCCGCCCTGGACTGGCGGGCCTTCGTCGGCGACACGAGCGAACAGAGCGAGATGGCACGCGGCATCCGCGACTACCCGTACACTCGGCAGTACATAAACACGACGCCCGTGCTCTACCAGGTGCAGCAGCTCGCCACTTGGGGCATGGGGCTGCCCCTGGGCATCGCAGCCTGGGGAGGCCTGCTCTTCACTGCGGCCGTGGCAATCCGTCGCCGACGGAAGGCCGACATACTGCTGCTGGCTGCCCTTGTGCCCTACTTCCTGGCAATCAGCACCCTGCAAGTGAAGTATCTGCGCTACCTACTGCCCATCGTGCCGGTCCTTTGCTTGATGGCAGCCCATGCCCTCCTTGCATTGCGAGAACGGCTGGCCGCCCGACGGCTGTGGAAGGTGCCCAGGTGGAGCGGAAACGCAATAATCGCCTTTATCATCATAACCGCCATCCTTTATTCCCTTGCCTACGTCCGCATCTATACTCGGCCCCATGCGGCGGTGACTATGTCCAGGTGGATCAACGCCAACGTTCCGCAGCAGAACCGTATCCTGAAGGAACACTGGGAGGAATCGGTGCCGGACCTCAACGGGTATCCCCAGGATGAGCTTGGGCTTTACGAGCCGGACACCGGCCAGAAAATGCAGAAACTGATCGGGCAACTGCAGAAGGCGGACTACATCGTCCTTTACAGCAACCGACTCTACGGCTCCATTGCCCGCCTCCCCCAGCGCTACCCAATGACCACCGAATACTATCGGATGCTCTTCTCCGGAGAGCTGGGATTTCGTCTCCTGCACGAGGAGACGGGCTACCCGGGATTGGCGGGCATCAGCATCGTCAACGACACCTTGCGCCGACCGGGCTTGCTGGAGCCCCAGGGAGCAACCCGGCCCTCCCGCTGGCAGATCAAGATGGGTTACGCCGACGAAAGCTTCACCGTCTACGACCACCCGCGGGTGATGCTCTTCGAAAAGCAGGACCTGATGCCGGAGGAGCAGCTTAGAGCGCGGCTTTCCGCTGCCCTGCCGACCGTCCAAACCCCTGTCTTGGCAACGGGGCTGCTCCTGTCTGAAGCAGACGCTAAAGCCCAGCAGCAAGGCGGCACCTGGTCCCAGATATTCCACAGAGGCTCCCTTCCCAACCGCTTGCCGGTCCTGTTCTGGCTCCTGGCCGTTGAGCTCCTGGCCTTGCCGTGGGTACCCATCGCATTCGCCGTCTTCCGGCCACTGGCCGATAGAGGGTATCTCTTCGCCAAGCTGCTGGGCATCCTGGGAACTGCCTACCTGGTCTGGCTGGCCGCCAGCGTTCATATCGCCACCTTCTCCAGGACAGCCATTCTGGGGGCTGCCCTCCTTACTTACGCTATAGGGATCCCTCTGTACCTGCTGCGGCGCCGCGAGATACATGCCTTCTTCGCGAACCGATGGCGGTCACTCCTCTTCGGCGAAGGGTTGTTCCTTATCGCCTTCTTTGCTTTCGTCGGGATAAGGATGTGGAATCCGGACCTCTGGCATCCCTACCGTGGCGGCGAGAAGCCGATGGATTTCGCGTATTTGAACGCCGTGGTCAAGTCCACCTACTTTCCACCCTACGACCCCTGGTTCAGCGGAGGCTACCTCAACTACTATTACTTCGGTCAGGTGCTTGTGGCGACGCTCATCAAGCTGACGGGCATCGTCCCTGCCGTCGCTTACAACCTTGCCGTGCCCCTTTTCTTCGCTTTGACTCTAGCCGGGGCCTTCTCCGTGGTATATAACCTCACGTGTGCCGCCACTGCAGGACGAAACCTCCGCCGTTGGGCCCATCCGCTGCTGGCCGGGCTCCTCGGCTCCGTCTTCGTCGCGGTCTTGGGCAATCTGGACGGCCTAGGACAGCTCTTTGAGGGGCTTGCCAAGGCGGGCAATCTCCGCTTTCACAGCAGCATCCCGGGCCTGGACTGGGTGGTGAGAGCAGGCGCTGGCGTCTGGCCGGCCCTCACTCGCACCGGCGCCTATCCGCCTTTCGATTTCTGGCGCAGCAGCCGCCTGATGGCCCCCGGCATCAGCATCACCGAGTTTCCCTACTTCACTTATCTCTTCGCCGATCTCCATGCCCACCTGCTGGCTTTGCCATCCACCATCGTGGCAATAGGGGTTGCCCTGAGCCTTGTGCTTGCCGGACCGCCGTCCCCAGGACGCGGGAAGGGACTGATGGGCCGGATTAGCGCCAGGCTATCCCCGCAGGAGGTCGGGCTGCTGGCTGTTCTGGCTCTGCTTCTGGGAGGCTTGCGTTGGACCAACACCTGGGACTTTCCTACTTACCTGCTGCTGGCCGGCCTGGCCCTACTTATTGGCGAGCACTTGGCCCAGCACGGATGGGGGTTAACGGTATGGCTGCGGGCGGGAGCCAGGCTGGCCTTCGTCTATGGGTTGAGCGTCTTGCTCTTCCTGCCGCTACAAAGCCACTACCAGCTATTCTACAAAGGCGTGGTAAAGAGCCCTGAGAAGACGCAATTGTACCAGTACTTGGCCATGTTCGGGCTCTTCCTGTTTCTGGCCGGCAGCTTCTTGATCGAGCGTGCTTTCGCTCGTTACGTCCGGAGCGCAACTATGCGCACAGCCTCCTACCTCTTGCGGCACTGGCGCCGTCTCCCACAGGCAATCGCCCTGCGTAGGAGACTGGCCACCGACACTCAGGACACGCCCTGGCTAGCATTGTCCGCGCTTCTGATCGTGGCTGGCATAGCCGCCATCCTCTTTCTCTTGGATCTGCAGGTCGTCGGATTCCTATTCCTGGCCGGCTTGCTCCTCCTCATTGTCCTGGTAGGGGAGATGACTTCCCAGTCGCCGGCGCAGGGCCCTGGGCTACTCGTGGTAATCATGGTGGGCCTTGCTTTCGCGCTCGGCAGTGGCGTCGAGTTTGTCGCCGTCAAGGGCGATGTCGGCCGCATGAACACTGTCTTCCGCTTCTATCTCCAAAGCTGGGTACTACTGGCGTTGAGCGCCGCCTACGGCCTATGGTGGCTGATTGGAGGACGCCCCGCTCAACGCGCAGGCGACAACACCTCGCGCCGCCCTCGCATCCGAATCTTCCAATGGGGTTGGCTGGCTGCGCTCCTCTTCCTGCTCGGGGGGAGCATTATCTACCCATTGGCCGCGACGCGGGTCCGGGCCAATGACAGGTTCGCCGCACTGCCGCCGAGTCTGAACGGGATGGCGTACATGGCCGGGGCCACCTATAGGGATGAGAGAGGGCCCCTAGAGCTGAAATGGGACTACGACGCTATCCGCTGGCTCCAGGACAACGTGGCCGGATCGCCGGTGATCGTGGAGGGGCTCACGCCTCTCTATCGCTGGGGCGGGCGCGTCTCGGTCTACACGGGGCTGCCGGCCGTCATTGGCTGGGACTGGCACCAGAAGCAGCAACGGTGGGCCTATCAGTCGATGGTGGATCAGAGGCTGCGCGACGTTGAGGCTATCTATACGACTCGCGAGGAAGACGCGGCACGCAAGCTCCTCCAGAAGTATAACGTTAGGTACGTGTACGTCGGGGAGCTAGAGCAGCGCTACTATGGCGTCGGGGGTCTCGCCAAGTTCGAGTCTATGGTGGGCAAAGGCCTTAGAGTGGCCTACCGAAACGACAAGGTGACCATCTACGAGGTTGGCGGATAACGTTGACAACGATGGTATAATCTTGCGAAACTGATACATACCATGCAGTGCGCCCTCCCTCGGCCACGGCCAGAGGTAAGGGTCGAGTGCTGGAATCCAGAGGAGGTCCACAGATTATGGCCGAGAAGCGCCAGGCCGCACATTATGAGAAGCAGTTGGTAGCTATCCTGGAAGACGCACTGCGACGGGAGAGGGATGCACAGCAGTACTATTTGAATGCAGCTAAAGACCCGTCGAACAGGCCGGAGACTACATCCATGTTCGAGCTCCTGGCCAGGGAAGAGGGTGTGCACGCCTCGATTATAGAGGGGCGACTCCTGGAGAATCAGCGTCGCGTAGCCGTCATCGATTGGCAGGGAGCGCTGGGCGTCGATATCACCAAGACGGCAACTTAGCGCCTGCCGACTTAGACCATCTCATTGAAGAAAAGGGCGGCAGGTCAGCGCGGCACGTAGCCGGTCATCTCTAGATAGCCTTCGCCTGAGGCTGGCCTGCCATCCGAGGTGCCATTCACCGCGACCTCGCCCTCCCAATAGATGACTTGAGCGATCCGCGAGGCGTCGAACTCCTGGTCGTCCATCACGGGGTCGACCTGAAGCTCCAGACCCAACGGCTTGATTTTCACCTGCCAGACAACGGGGTAAGTGGCGCCACTACGCGGGCTCGTCCAGCGGCGAGTGGGAGTGGCCTCGATGTCCTCTGCCGTCAAGTGCCGGACGTTGCCCCCTTTATCGACAAAGCTTCCGTAGCGAAAGTCCACCTCTCCATCCTGCCCTCGCAGCAGCGACAGCATCAGATCGGACCCGTCCGCCATCTGCAGCCCGAACCAGTCCCAGCCCGCCCCTTCCCGCTGATCCGGCCCAAAGTCGCCCCACTGGTGGTCCATCCAGGCCAATCCCTCCACCGCCACGGTATTCCCGCCAACGGAAATGGTCCCGGTCACCTCCATGCGGCTTCGTGAGTAGTAGTAGGAAGTGGTGTCGGCTGTGAAGGCCACCAGGCCGGTGCCATTGTGCAGAACCGGCGGCTTCGTCGCCTTCAGCGATAGGTCGATGGCATACTGGCTATTAGCGGCTGCCAGGCGGTCGCTGCCTTCCGCGCCACTAACAGACCATGACTCTATCGATAGCCGAAACCCCCGCGGCGGCTGCTGGTCCAGCGCCAAACCGGCCCGCTCCTCGTAGTGAAACTTCCCCGTCTGCTGATCGGTCACCGCAAAGTGGGCCATGAGGGCCCTGGGGATACCGGGGCGAATGACCTGGAAAAACGTCAGCTCAAAGCCGAAGCGACGCCCGTCCTGGGCCTTCAGATGTCCCGTGTAGTACCACCATTCCGTCGCTGACGAGTGGGGGGCCTCATCCTGCGGCAGGTGGACGGTCGGCTGCTGAGACGGGCTCGGCGAAACCGGAGTAGGCGACGGAACTGCTGTACGTGTGAGGGCTTGCTGAGAAGGCGTAACCTGAGGCTCCGTCGCCTCCGACTGCTTGCAGGCAGCAACGACGACCAAGATGAGAAGGACCAGGCAGTACGGGGTGGCCTTGCGCAAGACGGAGCGGGCTCCCTGAAAGGTGACGGTCGGCACAAAAGAATTGTCGCAAACCGGCGGCGGCAGGCGCAAGCGCCCTTACAGGCAGTGTCTCTATCGGAGCTCTCGCGCTGTCCACCATCTAACGCCCCTTGTTCGCCTTAACCCTCGATGCTAGAATTGGAAGATAGCCAGGGGATACTCAGCCTAAGAAGCATTATGTCGTCTGACGCCATCATCGTGCGCGGCGCGCGCGAGCACAACCTCAAGAACGTAGACGTGGAGATCCCGCGCGACAAGCTGGTGGTCATCACCGGACTGTCGGGCTCGGGCAAGAGCTCCCTCGCCTTCGATACTATCTACGCCGAGGGGCAGCGCCGTTATGTCGAGTCGCTCTCCGCCTACGCCCGCCAGTTCCTGGGCCAGATGGAGAAGCCGGACGTCGACTACATCGAGGGGCTCTC
>JACQUE010000025.1 GCA_016210425.1 Chloroflexota bacterium
CCCTTGGCCTAGTGGGAGAGAGCGGCAGCGGCAAGAGCGTAACGGCCCTCTCCATTCTCCAGATAGTCCCCTACCCCGGCAAGGTCATCGCAGGCGAGGTGATCTTCCAGGGCAGAGACCTGCTGCGCATCCAAGGAGAAGAGCTGCGCAAGGTCAGGGGCAAGGAGATCGCCCTTATCTTCCAGGACCCGATGAGCGGCCTTAATCCGGTCCTCTCCATCGGGGACCAGGTACGGGAGATGATCACCAGCCACAGCCATATCTCCAAGAAGGAGGCCAAGCAACTAAGTTTGGAGGCCCTGCGCAAGGTGGGGTTGCCGGACCATTCATCCATCGCTTCGCGCTACCCCTTCCAGCTCAGCATCGGCCAGGCTCAGCGCGTCATGATCGCCATCGCTATGGTCCACAATCCCAAGGTCATCATCGCCGACGAGCCTACCTCTTCGCTCGATACCACCGTCCAGGCGCAGATACTCTCGCTGCTGGCGCGCCTTCAGCGAGAAAACGGGACATCCATCATCCTCATCACCCACAACATGGGTGTAGTGGCCAAGATGGCCGACTACGTGGCCGTGATGTATGCGGGGGCTGTCGTGGAGTATGCCGACACGAGGAGCCTCTTTGAGGGTCCCCTCCACCCCTACACCTGGTCGCTGCTGGAGGCCATCCCGAGGCTGGACGCCCCCGACCGGCAGCTACTCCCCATTAAAGGCACTCCGCCTGACGCAGGCAACCTGCCCGAGGAGTGCCCCTTCCTACCGCGCTGCATCAAGGCTTTAAGCGTCTGCCGCACCAGCCCGAAGCCCAAGTTGGAGCCAGCAAACGATGGGCATTTCGTGGCTTGCTACAATCCCGTGGTGCACGACTGGGCATAATGCGAACCTAGGCCGAGCGGCTAAGCTCGGCGATGAGGAGGTCCATCGCCGTTTCCTCGGTGAGTCGCCCCCGCTTGATGCTGAGGTCCGCATCCAGCAGCCGCCGGTAGCTCCGCTCAAGCTGCCCCTGGCTATGGGCTCGTGCCTGCCCCAGCACCTTCTGCAGCACATAGTCTGAGGCTATCCCCAAACGCGTGCGCACCTGTGCCGGCGACAGCCCCTGGCCCAGAAGATCCCGCGCCAGCATGATCATGCGAAGCTGCCTGCTCAGGAGGGAGAGTATCTGCGGCCCGGCTGAGCCGCCGGCGATGAGGCGGTACAGCAGGCGCAGTGCCTGGCCGCTCCTGCCCTCCAGGGTGGCATCGATCATGGCAAAGACGTTTGCCTCCCGCACCTCGCTCACCAGCAGATTAACATCGTCCTCGCCTATAGCCCGCCCTCGGCAGTAAAGCGTCAGCTTCTCGATCTCACTGGCCAGCGTCCACAGGTCACTGCCCGCCAGATCGGCCAGCAGCCTGACGGCTCCATGCACAATCGAAGCGCCCGCCCCGGCAACCCGCCGCTCGATCCATCGCTGCAGTTCACGACCTTTCAGCGGCCGGAACTCACGTACACCAGCCAAAGGCGATAGCGCGGACAGAATCGGGTTACTCGCAGTAAGCACGCCGTCCACGAACGCCAGGACAGTGCTGGGTGGCATGCCGGCGGCGCACTCCTTCAGCGCCCCCGCCAGCTCGCGCGGGCTCGGCCCCGATGCCTTCCCCGAGGATGTGCGACCTCTACCCGGAGGCTGCGGCTCCCCTTTAGCTATAAGCCCCTTCACCACGACCAGCCTGTGCTCAGCCAGAAACGGGACCGTCCCGCAGGCAGCCGTTATCTCCTCTATGGAGGCAGCGCCACCATCGAGGACCGTGGTGTTGGCCGAAAGCATCTCCGGGTCGCCCAGGCCGGCCTTTATCTCCCGGAGCGCCTCCTCGGCCGAGAAGCTATCTGCGCCGTAGATTAGGTACAGCAAAGGCTCTCGTCCTCGTGTTCAATGCCCCGGCCCAGTTGAAGAACCGATCCAGGGTGGGAGAGATGGTGGGCGGGCGCGTGAAGAACATAAGCAGGGCACCCAGCAGGAAGCCGCTCAAGAAGATCAGGAAAGCGATGGTGTAGCTCCCCGTGGAGTCGTAGACCCATGAGGCGAAGGGCGCACCGCCCGCCGTTGAAAGCAGGCTGATGGGCATCATCGCACCCCGGATCGTCCCCACGAAGGCCCTCCCGTAGTATTCCGCCCAGATTATAGCACTCAGGACGGGTGAGCCGCCCATAGCCAGGCCCCAGAGGATGGAGTAGGTATAAAGCTGGGCCATGCTGCGCGTGGTTATGAGAATGGTTATTCCAACGGCCAGCCCCAGAAAGACGATGATCGTCAGGCGCCGCGTCGGGATCCTCTCGGCAAGGAGGCCCCAGACGAACATCATGGCGGTCAGGACAAAGGAGCCCGCCGTGGTAGCCCAGGCCACCAATCCCGGGTCGAAGCCCTGGTCGGTGAGGAAGGCGAAGCGGTGGAAGAGGAGCGCCCCTGAGCCAAGGCCCGCCAGGTTGAAGGCGATGATAACCATGTAGAGGGACTTGGTGCGGACCGCCTCGTGCAACGTCCACTGCCGTTCCTCCGCCGCGGTCTTCGCCGGGCCTGATCGGATGGTCGCGGCTCCAGGCATCGGTCGGGCCCCAGCGGGCTCGTCGCCGTCGGGTAGCAGGCCCACGTCCTCGGGGCGGCGCTTCATGAAGAGAAGCGCCGGTATCACCACCAGCACCCACACCATCACACCCAGGAAGAGCCAGGCGTTGCGCCATCCATAGTGGTATATGATGTACTGCACTGCCTTGTTGGTCACCGCGCTGCCCAGACCCATGCCCATCGTCGCTACGGCGATGGCGCGCCCGCGACGCCGCACGAACCACTTGGCGATAACCGTCGTGCCGATCATGTTGCCGACGCAAAAGAGGCCAAGGCCGCCTATCACGCTGTATATGAGGTAGTACTGCCATAAGCTGTTCGTCCAGCGCTGGGAGAAGACGGCAGCGCCACCTACCAGGCCACCCACCACCATCAGCATGCGCGGCCCGCGCCTGTCCACCATCCTCCCGATCCACGGCCCGCCAAGAGAGGTCACGAGCTGGGTGATAGTCAGCCCCCACGTTGTCTGCAGGCGCGTCCAGTGCAGGTCGGTGTTCATGCTCTTGAGGAAGATGGCCAGGGAGACGGCGCCGGCGCTCACCTGTGCGTAGTTGCCGAGGAAAGAGACGGCGACGATATACCAGCCGAAGAAGACACGCGGGGGCGTCCGGGCCTGCACCGCACTGCTCTCCATTACCTCGACGCCTCCTTTAGCCAGCCCCGGGCTCGGCTGCCTTTGCCAACGCCTCCGCCTGCCGGCGCTTTGGAGGCGCCGGCGGCTTCGCAAAGAGTATCAATGCGGCGGCCCCGATGAAAGTGAACAGGAAGACGACGTAGGCGAGGAAGTAGCTTCCGCGCACATCGTAGACGAAGCCGGCAAATGGCGGCGCCGCGGCACCAACCATAAGGCTGATGGGCGCCACCGTCCCGCGAATAGTGCCCAGGAATGTGCGCCCGTAGTAGTTCGCCCATAGGAGCGGATTGAGCACAATCTGCCCACCGATGGCCAACCCGAACGTGATATTCGCGATGAACATCATCGGCGTGTTGCCGGCGGTCAGGTAGAAGACCATGCTCAAGGCCAACCCCAGAAAAGCCACCATCGTCAGATGTCGAGCGTGGAAGCGCTCTGCCAAGAAGCCGAACAAGAGGATGGTGATCGCCGCGAAGAAGGCGTCGAAGCTCAGCGCAGCCGACGCAACCTCCCGCGAGAAGCCTTTGTCCATCCAGTAGGGGATGCGGTGGGCAGCGTTGGCGCTGGTGCCCAAGCTAGAAAAGCTGAATGCCAACAAGATTAGCCAGAGCGCGGGCGTCCGCATAGCAGCCCCAAGCGTCCATGCCTGCTCTTCGTGTGCTACCTGAATCGCGACCGCGGAGGATGGAACTACACCTCCGACAGGAGACGGCGGCTCCTCGTCACCGTCGGGCCTCAGCCCCATGTCCTCGGGGGCGCGGCGCAGGAAGAGGAGCGATAACGGGATGATCAACACCCAGGTGATGATGCCCAGGACAAACCAGGCCCCACGCCACCCCATGCTGGTGATCAAATGGTCAATTATGAGTGGAAAGATGGCGCCGCCGACGGCCATCCCAGCCGACTGGATGGCCATGGCGCGGCCTCTCCGCCGGACGAACCACTTGGCAACGGTAGTGGAGGTGACGAGGCCGCCCATGCCGACGGCCCCCACAAGGCCGATCCCGCCGAAAACGAAGTAGAGCTGCCATATCTGGTGCACCTGGCTCATCCCGACGAGCCCGGCGCCGGAGACGAGGCCCCCGACCGCCATGATGATGCGGGGGCCAATGC
>JACQUE010000211.1 GCA_016210425.1 Chloroflexota bacterium
CTCCTCACCTTGGGCAGCTCCCGGTGGTTCGTAAGCTGATGCGTCGCCAGGCGGAAGCGCAAGTTGAATAGCTCCCGCCGGCTCTCCTCCAATTCCTTGGCGAGCTCGGCGTCGTTCAGGCCGCGAATCTCATGTATGCGCACGTTACGATACCCTATCTAAGTTATCTCTTCGCTACCCGCAGCTACCTCGGCGATGGCTGTCTCCCGGGCCACGAACCGCGTCCCTATCGGCAGCTTATGGGACGCCAGGCGCAGCGCCTCTTTGGCCAGCTCCCCCTCGATGCCGCCGATCTCAAACAGCATCCGGCCCCGCCTGACCACGGCTACCCAGTGGTCGACGGCGCCCTTGCCGCTGCCCATGCGCGTCTCGCCCGGCTTTTGGGTCACCGGCTTGTCGGGGAAGATGCGGATCCAGACTTTGCCGCCACGTCGCAGGTGGTGGGTGATGGCACGGCGGGCGGCCTCGATCTGGCGGGCCGTAATCCAGGCTGACTCCAAGGCCTGCAGCCCGTAGTCACCAAAGGCGATAGTGCTGCCCGCGATGGCCGGCCCCCGACGGTGCCCGCGGTGCATCTTCCTGTATTTCACTCGCTTCGGCTGAAGCATCTCTTGCTCCTAACTCTCTTCAGCGCTCGGCGTTGCCGGTTCGTCTGCTTTCGGAGCCCCGGCCCGCGCCTGGGGCGCCGCCGGCGCCCTCTGGGCCGCTATCTCCGGGGCCCGCGCCGGGGGCTCCTTGGCCTCCGGGCGGATGTCGCCCCTGTATATCCATACCTTCACGCCGATCCGGCCCAGGGTGGTCTGCGCCTCCGTAAAGCCGTAGTCGATGTCGGCACGCAGCGTGTGGAGGGGCACCCTGCCGGAGCGCTCCGTCTCTGTCCGCGACATTTCTGAGCCACCCAGTCGGCCGGAGACCGTGATCTTGGCCCCCTGCGCGCCGCTCTGCATGGTGCGCATGACCGCCTGCTTCAAGGCTCGCCTATGCGAGATCCGGCGCTGGATCTGGTCGGCGACGTTGCGGGCAACGAGGACGGCTTCCAACTCCGGCTGGCGCACCTCTTGGATGTTTATGCGCACCCGCCGCCCCGTCTCCCGCTCGAGCTGATTGCGGAGTTCTTCTACCTTCTGGCCACCTCGACCGATGACAATCCCAGGACGGGCGGTGTGAATGGTCACCGTGACCTGGTTCGCTTGGCGCTCCACCTCAACCAGAGAGATGCCCGCCTCCGCGTACACCTTGCGAATGAGCTTGCGAATGAGCAGGTCCTCTCTCAGGAGCTCGGCGTACTTGAGCCTAGCGTACCACTTGGACTGCCAGTCACGGATGATGCCGAGCCTGAATCCGACCGGATGGGTCTTCTGTCCCAATTAGACCTCCTCTACCACCACGGTGATATGACTGTAGCGTGTGAGCCGCGGGCTAGCTCGCCCTCGCGATCGCGCCTTAAATCTCTTCAGCATGACGCCCTCGTCAGCGAACACCTTGATGACCCTGAGCAGGTCAGCGGACATCTGGTAGTTGTTCTCGGCGTTGGCCGCGGCCGACTTGACGACCTTGGCCACATCACGCGCCGAAGGCTGCGGCAGGTAGCGTAGGATCGTCAGGGCATCTTCCACCGACTTACCTCGAATGGTGTTCAGCACGAGCCTCACCTTGCGAGGGGAGACTCGCACCGCCCTGGCTGTCGCTTTGACCTCCATAGATAAACCTTCTTCCGGCTACTTCTTGCGCACCTGCGTGCTACGCACCTGCGTGGCACGTTCCGAGCGCCCTGTGTGCCCACGGAAATGGCGCGTCATCGCGAACTCGCCCAGACGGTGGCCAACCATATTCTCCGTGACGAAGATCGGCACGTGCCGGCGGCCATCGTGTACGCCGATGGTCAAGCCGACCATGGCGGGCATGATCGTCGAGGCGCGAGACCAGGTCTTGATGACAGTCTTCTGGCCGCTGCGGGTGACCGCATCGACCTTCTTCATCAGCTTCGCGTGAATGTATGGGCCTTTTTTGACGGATCTAGACAGTTTGGGTACCTCCTAGAGAGGCTTCTCAGGCTGCTACTTGCTGCGCCGCCTGACGATCATCTTGTTGCTCACCTTGTTGCGTCGGGTTCTGTAACCCAGGGCCGGCTTGCCCCACGGCGTCTTCGGGCCAGGGTGACCCACCGGCGACTTGCCCTCGCCGCCACCGTGGGGGTGGTCGCGAGGGTTCATGACAGAGCCACGAACGGTCGGCCGCTTGCCCTGCCAGCGGTTACGACCGGCTTTGCCAAGGTTGATATTCTGGTGGTCCAGGTTGCCCACCTGGCCGATGGTGGCCATGCACTCGACATCCACCCGACGCAGCTCCCCGGAGGGGAGGCGCAGGAGGGCATATGCGCCTTCCTTGGCCATGAGCTGGGCCGCCGAGCCGGCGCTGCGCGCCATCTGCCCGCCGGCGCCCCGCTTAAGCTCGATGTTATGCACCATCGTGCCCGTCGGAATGGCCTTGAGAGGCAGGCTGTTGCCTGGCCTTATCTCTGCGCCGATCCCGGCCATAATGGTCTGGCCCACCTGAAGGCTGTTGGGAGCCAGGATATAGCGCTTATCGCCGTCAACATAGTGAATGAGAGCGATGCGTGCGGAGCGGTTGGGGTCATACTCGATGGCCGCCACCTTGCCGGGCACGCCCAGCTTGTCGCGCTTGAAGTCGATGACGCGCAGCTTGGTCTTGCTGCCGCCGCCCTGATGGCGCACGGTTATCTTGCCGCGCACGTTGCGCCCGGCCTTCTTCTTCATGGGCGCCACGAGCGACTTCTCGGGCTGATCCTTCGTTATCTCATCGAAGGAGTGGCCGACCATTCCCCGGCGCCCGGGCGATGTTGGCTTGTATACCTTCAGTGCCACAGAGGTTCTCCCCTCTCAGCCTTTATATATTCTCGAAAAGCTCTATCTTGTCGCCGGAAGCGATGGTGACCACCGCCTTCTTCCAGTCCGGCGTCCGACCGACGCTGCGCCCCATGCGCCGCGTCTTGCCGCGCACCCACATAACGTTTACCGCCCGCACGTGGACGTTGAAGGCTTTCTCCACGGCTTGCTTCACCTGATGCTTATTGGCCCCACTGGCCACTTCGAAAGTGTACTTGTCCTGGGCCTGAAGCATGGTGTTCTTCTCGGTGATTATCGGCCTGCGCAGCACTTCATATAAAGGTATCGCTTTCGGCATCTTGCTCTACTCTCGTAAAATCTCTAGCCGGCAGCCGCTTGCTGCTCCGCCCTCTCACGCCTCGGATGGAATATCTCCTCCACAACCTTCACGGCTTCGACCGGCATGACCAGATAGGTGGAAGACAGGAGGTCTCCCACATTGAGCTGGTAGGCCGGAAGGGTCTTAACCCTCTCCAGCCCCCGGGCCGATCTGTAGACGTTGTTGTCGGGCTGGGGCGTCGCTATGAGCGCGGACCCGTCCACGCCCAGCGCCTCCAGAATCCCCGCTACGCGCTTCGTCTTGGGCTCCTGGAAGTCCAGGCTGTCCAGGATGATGAGCAACCCTTCCTCCAGCTTGGAGGAGAGCATCGAGCGGATCGCCAGCCGCCGCATCTTTTTGGGCATCGCCTGGCGGTAGCTGCGCGGCCTCGGCCCGAAGACAATGCCGCCTCCCACGCGGTGAGGCGCCCGAACGCTGCCCTGGCGGGCGCGGCCTGTCCCCTTCTGCCGGAAGAGCTTCGCCGTGCTTCCCGCAACTTCGCCCCGCGTCTTGGTGCTCACCGTGCCCTGGCGGGCGTTAGCCCGCTGCCTCACCAGCGCCTGGTGGATCACTGCCTCATTGGGCGTCACACCGAAGACCTCATCGTCCAGCTCTAGCTGGCCGACGCTCTTTCCCTCTTGATTACGGATGATCGCTAGCAACGGGTCTACCTCACTGGGTTATTGCCGGCGCGGCTAACCCTTCTTCACCGACTTTCTTATGCGCACAAGTCCGCCCGTGGGGCCCGGAACCGCCCCTCTTACGAGCAGCAGGTTGCGCTCCGGGTCGGAGGCCATGACCTTCAGGTTCAGCACCGTTCGCTGGGCAGCGCCCATGTGACCAGCCATGCGCAGGCCCTTGAGCACCCGCCCTGGGGTCGTGCCGGAGCCGACGGAGCCCGGAGCCCGGTGGCGATCCGACTGGCCATGGGTCTTGGGGCCGCCGTGGAAGTGGTGGCGCTTGACGACGCCGGCGAAGCCCCGGCCCTTAGAAACCCCGGTCACATCGACATGCTCGCCCACAGCAAAGAGGCTCACGTCGATGCGCTGTCCCACCTGGGGAAGCTCACCATCCTTTGCCCGAAACTCCTGCAGATGCCGAAAGAGACCGAGTGTCTTCAGGTGTCCCTTCTCCGGCTCATTGAGGCGCTTGGCCTCGCCGAAGCCCACCTGAGCGGCGGCGTAACCGTCGTTCTCGGCAGTCCTGACCTGAGTGACAACGCACGGCCCAGCCTCAATGGCCGTTACGGCCTCAACGCTGCCGTCTTCCTTGAAGACATGGGTCATTCCCAGCTTGCGTCCGATAAGTCCTTCAATCATCTCGTTTTCAATCCCCATCCGACACGGATGCGATGCCAAATTACATCTTGATCTCGACATCCACTCCGGCCGAAAGATTGAGGCGCGTCAGGGCCTCTATCGTCTTAGAGGTGGGCTCCAGCACGTCGATCAGGCGCTGGTGCGTCCGTATCTCGAAGTGCTCCTGCGAGTCCTTGTCGATGAAGGGCGAGCGGATCACGCAGAAACGCTTGATCCGCGTCGGCAGGGGCACAGGGCCCGCCACCGCGGCGCCAGTGCGCTCGGCCATCTCCACGATCTGCTCGGCGGCCTGATCCAGCGTTCGGTGGTCGAAGGCCTTCAGCTTTATTCGTATCTTCTGTCTCGGATGCACTGTGCCCTCTCTTCCGCCTACGACTTCTTACCTATGATCTGGGCCGCCACCGCCGACGGCACCTCCTGGTAGTGGTCGAACTCCATCGAGTACGTGGCCTGGCCCTGGGTCAGAGAGCGCAGGTCCGTGGCGTACCCGAAGATATCGGCCAGCGGCACGAGGCAACGGACGACCCCCGTCTTGCCTTGGGCATCCATGCTCTCAATGTGCCCGCGACGTGAACTGATGTCCCCCAGGACCTCGCCCAGAAACTGCTCCGGGGTGGTGATCTCAAGCCTCATTACGGGCTCCAGCAAGACGGGCTTCGCTTTGTGAATGGCGGTCTTTAGCGCCATAGAGCCCGCAGTCCGGAAGGCCAACTCCGAGGAGTCGACCTCGTGGTAGCTACCTCCGGTCAGCGTCACCTTAAGGTCCACGATGGGGTAGCCGGCCAGGACGCCCGTCTCGGCCGCCTCCTTAATGCCCGCTGCCGCCGCCGGGATGAACTCGCGGGGTATGTCGCCGCCGCGGACTCCGTCCACGAATTCATAGCCCTTGCCGCGGCCCAGAGGCTCAACCTCTATGATGACATGACCGTACTGACCGCGTCCGCCGGTCTGCCGCACGAAGCGGCTCTCCGCCGTCGCCTTCTGGGTGATCGCCTCGCGGTACGCGACCTGGGGCTTGCCGACGTTGGCCTCGACCTTGAACTCGCGGAACATGCGCTCCACCAGCACCTCAAGATGCAGTTCGCCCATACCGGAGATGATGGTCTGGCCCGTCTCGATGTCGTAGCGCGTCTTGAAGGTCGGGTCCTCCTCGCCCAGCCGGCTGAGGGTCTCGCCCAGCTTGTCCTGGTCGGCCTTGGTCTTGGGCTCGATGGCCACGGAGATGACCGGCTCAGGGAAGGTGATCGACTCAAGGAGGATGGGGCTATGGGGTGCACAGAGAGTATCGCCGGTGAGTGTGTTCTTCAGCCCCACCACGGCGGCGATTCCGCCTGCGCTGATCTCCGGGATCTCCTCACGGCGGTTAGCATGCATCTGCAGCAGCCGCCCGATGCGCTCCTTCTGGTCGCGCATCGAGTTGAGCACCATGACGCCTGTCTTGGCCTCACCCGAGTAGACCCGGATGTAGGCTAGCTTCCCCACAAACGGATCAGCCACGATCTTGAAGGCGAGGGCTGTAAATGGGGCATGCGGTTCTGGGTCTCGAGTGATCTCTTTGCCTGAGCGGGGGTCGATGCCTTTGATTGGGGGTACATCCAGAGGGGATGGGAGGTAGTCCGTGACGGCGTCCAGGAGCGGCTGAATGCCCTTATTACGGAGGGCCGCTCCGCACAGGACAGGCACACGCTTGGCGGCGATAGTCGTGCGGCGCAACGCCTTCTTTATCTCCTCGGACGAGATATCTTTCCCCCCGACGTAAAAGGCCATCAGATGGTCATCAACCTCGGCTACGTTTTCGATCATCTCTTCGCGAGCGGAAGCTGCGGCGTCTGCCAACTCGGCGGGCACCGGCGCCTCGATGAGGTCCTCGCCGCGCTCTTCCGGGAAAAGCCAGGCGCGCATCTCAACGAGGTCGATGACTCCACGGAAGTTAGCCTCGTTCCCGATAGGGAGTTGGATGAGGACCGGGTCGCCGTTGAGGCGCTCGCGGATCATCGCTATGGTTCGGGGCAGGTTGGCCCCCACCCTATCCATCTTGTTCACGAAGCAGATGCGGGGCACGTTGTACTTGTTCGCCTGCCGCCAGACTGTCTCCGACTGCGGCTGGACGCCGGCCACGGCATCCAAGACCACCACGCCCCCATCGAGGACGCGCAGGCTCCTCTCAACCTCCACGGTGAAGTCAACGTGGCCGGGTGTATCAATGATGTTTATGCGATGCTCCCGCCAGTGGCAGGTAGTAGCAGCAGCGGTAATGGTGATGCCCCGCTCCCGCTCCTGCTCCATCCAGTCCATTACCGCTGTGCCCTCGTGGACCTCGCCTATCTTATAGGTCTTGCCCGTGTAAAAGAGGAGCCTCTCGGTAACGGTGGTCTTGCCCGCATCGATATGGGCGATTATTCCGATGTTCCTGAGGTTTTCCATCATGGTTTTAGGTGAATCCTTAGCGGCTACCGCAGCCCTGGCTTCCCTATCGGCAGCCGTTCGAGACCGCTCTATCTGCTCAGCTTCTCTGATGGCCGTTGTGATCATACGTCGGTAGTCACCGGGCCTGGAGAGCTCACTCCAGGCTACCAGCGGTAGTGCGCGAATGCCTTGTTGGCCTCCGCCATCCGGTGGGTATCCTCTCGCTTCTTGATGGTCGCGCCCTGGTTGTGGGCAGCATCCAGAAACTCGGCTGCCAGCTTCTCCGCCATTGAGCGCCCGCCGCGAGCCCGGGCGGACTGGAGGAGCCAGCGGATTGCCAGCGCGTTGCGGCGCTCCCCACGGATCTCCACGGGCACCTGGTAGGTGGCGCCACCGACGCGCCGCGGTTTCACCTCCAGAATAGGCGTCGCATTGCGGACCGCCTGCTCCAGGGCGTCCAACGGATGCTTCTTCTCCCGCTCGGCCACGATATCCAAGGCCCCGTACATAATGCCCTCAGCCGTGCTCTTCTTGCCGTTCTTCAATACCTTATTAACGAACTGGCTAACCAGCACGCTCTGATACTTCGGATCGGGCAAGACGTGTCTTCGGACTACGCGCGCTCTTCTAGGCATGGGACAACTCTCTCCTCAAAGTCAGGCCATGGGGGGTACCGGAGATGGGACAGTAGGTGACCGGAGGTCTAACCCTTCTTGCCCTTCTTGGCTCCGTACTTGCTGCGCCCCTGCTTTCGGTCCTGAACGCCGGCAGCATCCAAGGCGCCCCTGATGATGTGGTAGCGGACCCCAGGCAGGTCCTTCACACGACCGCCCCTAATGAGCACCACAGAGTGCTCCTGCAGACTGTGGCCCTCGCCGGGGATATATGCCGTTACCTCCATGCCGTTGGTCAACCGCACGCGGGCGATCTTCCGCAGCGCGGAGTTGGGCTTCTTGGGCGTCATAGTCTTCACCTGGGTGCAAACGCCCCGCTTCTGCGGTGAACCATTGGTCCGCAGAGTCCTGTTTTTTAAAGCGTTACGGTTAAAGCGAAGGGCTGCGGCCTTGCTCTTCTTCTCGACCTTCTTGCGCCCTTTGCGAATTAGCTGGCTGATAGTCGGCACTAAGCCTACTCCTCTCCTTGATAGGTACCCTTTTTGCACAGTGAAAGGCCGAAAGCCTTATTCCTGAGCCGATCGGTTGCTGGCTAAGCCTTGCCCAGCCGTCACTCAACCGATGGTAATCACTTTACAGCTTTTCGACCCGGAACTAATATCGACCTGGCTAGGCGTATCAAAATAGTAGTTTACACCTGAGCATAGCCTTTGTCAATGGTTTTCGGTTTGCGGTGTAGATGGTCTATGATTTTGTCACCCCTTAACTGTTCAGTGAAAATGTCCTCTGATGAAGGAGACAATCACGTTGAACAGCAAGGAGCAGAAACGAC
>JACQUE010000212.1 GCA_016210425.1 Chloroflexota bacterium
AGCACACCCTGTGTGATCGGCAGGCTGCGCGAGGCGTATTCGGCGGCGGCCTTTCCGGCCCTCGCGCCGAACACCAGCAGCTCCGTCAGCGAGTTGGATCCAAGCCGATTGGCGCCGTTGATGCTGACACACGCCACCTCCCCTGCCGCATACAAACCGGCAAGCGGCGTTGCGCCGTTGATGTCCGTGTGGACGCCGCCCATCATGTAGTGGACGACGGGGCGCACGGGTATGGGCTGGCGGACGGGGTCGATCTTGGCGTAGGTGCGGGCGAGCTCCAGCACGAAAGGCAACCGCTCCTCCAGCTTCCGCTCTCCCAGGTGCCGGACGTCCAGGTGGACGTAGCCGCTCTCCGGCCCGCCGAAGCCCCTGCCCTCCTCCAGCTCCGTGACGATGGCCCTTGATATGAGGTCGCGCGGCCCCAGCTCCATGCGGCTGGGGACGTAACGTTCCAGGAAGCGCTCGCTCAGGCGGTTGAGGAGGTAGCCGCCCTCGCCACGTGCGGCCTCGGTTACGAGGATGCCCTGGTGGGGCAGGCCTGTCGGGTGGTACTGGATGAACTCCATGTCCTTGAGGGGCGCCCCGGCCCGATAGGCGAGGGCCATGCCATCTCCGGTGCTGATGGCACCGTTGGTAGTGAAGGGGTAGATACGTCCTCCACCGCCGGTTGCCATGATTATCGCCCTGGCGATGACCGCCCGCATGACGCCGGTGGAGAGCTCCAGGCAAACGGCGCCCCGCACGCGCTCATCCAGCGTCAGCAGCGAGGTGACGAACCATTCGTCGTAGCGGACGATCTGGGGGTACTTAAGCGAGGTCTGGAAGAGGGTGTGGAGCAGGTGGAAGCCGGTCTTATCGGCGGCGAAGAAGGTGCGTGGTACGCTCATGCCGCCGAAGGGCCGGGCTGCCATCCGCCCCTCAGCGTCGCGGCTCCAGGGGCAGCCCCAGTGCTCAAGTCGGATCAGCTCCGCTGGCGACTCCCTTACGAAGCCCTCGACAGCATCCTGATCGGCGAGGTAATCGGCGCCGCGGATGGTATCGTGCATATGGAGGTCGGGATTGTCGTACTCGCGCAGCACAGCGGCGGCACCGCCCTCGGCCGCCACAGTATGGCTGCGGACCGGGTAGACCTTTGAGATAAGGGCTATGCGAAGATCGCCGGCGGCCTCCGCCGTCGCAATGGCCGCCCGCAGCCCCGCTGCGCCACCGCCGATGACCAGCACGTCATGCTCCAAGACCTCCATTCGCGTGCCTCACTATCGCGTCCCATCATCCAGCCATGTCCTGTCGCCGGGTTTGCCGTAGCGCGGATGCTTCAATTCGTTCAGCATGCCAGTTTGGGAGACAGTCAGCGCAACTGAGCGGTCTCGTTTCGAGGGGCAAGGTTCCGACCGAAGGGAGGAATGACACCCTTTGGCTATTTTCGGAAGGATCGAGATGCTCTAGTGTCTGTGGTCAAGTCTGGTATGCAGCGGCGGCAGTAACCGCTTACGATTATTATCCCACGGAAACGCGAAAGACTCTAGGTTTTGGCCAAGGGCGGCCCATGACTTAGCCGGGGAGAGCCCTTGATTTGCTATACTAGAGGCGTAGACACGATGGTTAATGTGAGGCGGTCGAATGATCGAATACGACGCTAGGACGGCCCTCATCGTGACGGATATACAGAACGACTTCGCCGATCCGCGAGGCAGCCTCTACGTGACCGGCGGCGAAGAGATCGTCGCGGGGGTTAACCGTGAGATAGAGCAGGCGCACGAGGCGGAGGCGCTGGTGGTGTACACGCAGGACTGGCACCCGGAGAGTACGCCCCATTTCCAGAAGGACGGGGGCATCTGGCCTGTCCACTGCGTGCGCAACACCTGGGGCGCCGAGTTCTGCCCCGGGCTTAGGGTGGAGGGGTCGGTTGTGCGCAAAGGCACGGGAGGCGAGGACGGCTATTCCGGCTTCACGGTGCGGGCTCCCAAGTCCGGAGAAAGGTATCCTACTGAGCTTGAGGTGATCCTGCGCGAGCACAGGATCGAGCGGTTGGTGCTGGTGGGGCTGGCGACCGACTACTGCGTGAAGGAGACTGGGTTGGATGCCCTGCGCAAAGGGTTCCAAATGGTGGTCCTACGCGACCTGGTGCGGGGAGTGAACTTGCAACCTGGCGACGATGAGCGGGCGCTGGCAGCGTTGAAGCAGGAAGGGGCGCGCGTGGCCTGAGCACCGCGCGGGCAGGAGGTTGGATTGAGCTGTGTGAACGAGGCCAACCAGTCCCTCTTCACCGACCTCTACGAGCTCACGATGATGCAGGCCTACTACCGCGAGGGGATGCGGGAGCCGGGTATCTTCGACCTTTTCGTGCGCGAGCTGCCGGAGACACGGAACTTCCTCATCGCCTGCGGCCTCGACGATGTGCTGCATTACCTTGAGACGCTTTCCTTCTCGCCGGCGGCCCTGGATTACCTGGACTCTTTAGGCCTCTTCAGCAGCGATTTCCTGGGCTACCTGGCCGGCTTTCGGTTCACTGGTTCCGTTCGGGCTATGCCCGAAGGCACGCCTGCCTTCGCTGGCGAGCCCATCCTTGAGGTAACGGCTCCTGTGCCGGAGGCGCAGCTCGTCGAGACCTATCTGCTTAACCAGGTCACCTTCCAGACGCTCATCGCCTCCAAGGGCGTTCGCGCAGTCCTGGCCGCGGCTGGCCACTCCGTCATCGACTTCGGAGCGCGGCGCATGCACGGCACCGATGCCGCCCTCAAGGCGGCGCGGGTCCTCTACATCGTGGGCTTTGCCTCGACCTCCAACGTCTTGGCCGGCAAGCTGTATGGCATTCCCGTGACCGGCACTATGGCTCACAGCTACATTGAGGCCCACGACAGCGAGATGGAGGCCTTCCGCGAGTTTGCCGCCTGCTATCCGGAGACGGTGCTGCTCGTAGATACATACGATACGCTGCAGGGGGTGCATCTGGTCGTCAGGCTGGCGGAGGAGTTGGGGGCCGACTTTCGTGTGAAGGGCGTACGCCTCGATTCGGGGGACCTGGCGGATCTGGCCGTGCAGACGCGGCGTATCCTGGATGAAGCGAAGCTGAAGCAGGCGGGCATCGTGGCGAGCGGCGGCCTGGACGAGCGCTCCATCGCCGATCTGGTGGCGTCGGGAGCCCCGATCTCGGTTTTTGCCGCAGGCACGAACACCGGCGTCTCCGCCGATGCCCCAAAGCTGGATTCAGCCTACAAGCTGGTGAGCTACGCGGGGAAAGGCCGGATGAAGCTTTCCACGAAGAAGGTAACGCTGCCGGGTGCCAAGCAGGTCTTTCGCATCTTCGAGTGCGATCTGGCCGCACGGGATGTGGTGGGCCTAGAGGGTGAGCGGACAGACGGTGAGCCCCTGCTGGTCGAGGTTATGCGCGACGGGCAGCGGCTCGATGTGGGGCGCATCTCCCTCGAGGAGAGCCGGAAGCGGGCGCGGCGCTGGCTGGAGCGGCTTCCTCGGCGCTTGTTGGGCCTAGCCCCCGCCGATCCGCCATATCCCGTCCAGGTGAGCGCGGAGTTGGAGGCCGCGCAGAGGCGACTGCGCGAGACGCTCTGAGAGCTGGTGGCTGAGGGAGCTCCCGCACCCGATAACCCCCTCCTATTCCCGATCCTTCCAGACCAGGGCGTCTATCGCCTCTGGCGCGATGTCCAGGTACCGTAAGGCCTTCGCTCGCAGTTTCGAGAGGATCTCTTTGAGCTGCGCATGCTCTTCCGAACTGATGCTGGAGAGGAAATCGACCGAGATATCGCGGATGCTTTCGTAGGCCTGCTGGGCTAACTCGCGCCCGATCTCTGTTGGCTGGATGATCACCTGCCGACGGTCCGCACGGCTCCGCTCCCGCCGGATAAGCCCCTTGTCCTCCATGCGGGTAACAAGGCCGCTGACAGTGTTCTGCTCCTGGAAGAGCCATGGCACCAGGTCGGCCTGCTTAACCGGCTGGCGGGCCGAGCAGATCATGAAGAGGGTGATGTACTGGCTGGCGCTGAGCCCCCATTGGCCCGCAACGCGATCTGTGACCTTCCACATGGCGTTTTGGATGTGGCGGATCATCACCCAATTCCAGAAGGCCGTCGGCGGCATGCCATAGTAGCGATCGAAGCCGGGATCAAATGACTCAGCTCGGGTTCCGGTAACTCTCGGGCTCATGGAAGCCCCCTTCTACTAGTGTTTATTAGGAAGCGAGGGATATTATGCCCAGGATAGCCATGGCCAGAAGAAAGGTGAGGACAAAGACCAGGATAATCGCCAGGGAAAGGGGTAGGATAAGGCCCGCTGAAGAGCTCTCCGGGTATTCGCGGCGATAGTGCTTGACCCATAGGAACGGGGAGAGGATGGCGAACCTCAGGGCGGAAGAGCTGAAGAGGAGGAGCTTGAACATGCGGAAGAAGTCGCCGGGGCCAACGTAGACCTGGGTCTGGAACTGGCCCATCAGGATGCCCTTCATCCGGAGACGGTCGCCGATCCGCTCCATCTCGTTGATCTCGATGACGCCGGTGCC
>JACQUE010000213.1 GCA_016210425.1 Chloroflexota bacterium
AACTCCGGATCGCCGTAGCCCTCGCCGCGCGTATAGCGCGTGGCGTTGGGGGCAAGGATGCGGAAGGAGAGCGGGTACTCGGTGCCGTACTCATCCACCACCGTGCACTTTGCGGAGCGGAACTTGGTAGTCCCCGGCTGCATCTCGATGTCGTAGTCCTTGAAATCCACCAGTCGGATCTGCTCCCTCGGATCCCTCAGGAGCCAGGTTACTGCGCCATCGAAGTGTCCGCCTCGTGTGTCGGCCAGCGTCCCGTTCAGGCGAGGATGTCCGACGTGCTCGTCCAGCCACCACCAAAACCCGATATCCTCGAACTGGATATGGCTGTGCCAGTGGATGCGGCCATCGCCGGCAGCCATGTCCATCGGCGGCAGCCAACTCTGTATCCTCTCTCCGCCCAGGGTTGCCCAGCACCGATCCCTCTGTCCCCAGCAGTTGTCCGGCGCAATCTGGTATTCCTGGCCGTCCACTCGGAGCTCGCCGCTCCACTTCCCGAGGTGCTCAAAGTACGGCAGAATGCGTGCCAGCCCCTTTTGTCTCGCGAATACGGGCGTCCGCGTTTCCACGGGCTTGAATAGCGTCTCCATAGTGAGGTCGTAGCTTATGCCCCATTCGTTATCCGGTTCGAGCACGAAGCGGGCGCGTTTGAAAGGCTCTAGGACCTCCATGTAGCATGGCCCCACACGGAGGTTCATCCGCTCCGAACGATAGCCCTCCTGCCTCCAGCGACGCGAGTAGCGCAGGTTATACTGTGTATCCCTGTGAACGATGATCTGACCACTCTCAACCACGTTGTTGTTGGGAAAGACGGGCCAGTTGGCACCTACGACGAACCTGCCCTGGGTGTCCATGGCCTGAAACCAGTGCTGGTCGACCCAGCGCGGGTCGCTGTCGTTCACACAGTCCATCGTGGCTGGGATCTGGTGGTAGAAATGCTCATCGAGGTGGCTTAGCATATTCTTCTCCTTTCATTGTTACGCATGGTCGTTTATGGAGGGCGGTGCCTTGGGCCCAGGAAGACCAGGAGCGCCAACCCCAGGGGCAGCCCTATGCACCACCCGACGATCACCCCCAAGAGGGCTGAGGGCACCAGCCACCAGGTCAGCGCGCCGATTAGCATCAGCAGCGCCACCATCGCGACAAAGGCAGCCAGGAGTTCCGAAAGAAGGCCGGTCCTCAACATTTCTTTCCGGTCGAGAGGGAACTACCGTTAAATGACACTGGTGGCCGACCCCGAATCGTCATCAATCAATACCGTAACCCTAGGAGCTTGAGGGCTTCCTGTCAAGGAGTCTGTCCCGCCAATGCCATGATGGTAGTCCCGGCTATTAGTAACTATGGCCTTTTGGCAAGCATGGAGTTACAATGCGCTAGGACGTAATGAGCCGAATCCAACATAAGGCTGTCAAATGCCTTAGAGTTGAGACCAACCCGGCGCGGAGGTGAACTGTGGCTCCCGAACGTCGTGACATTGATTCCACTGACATGAGGCTTATCGGGCTTCTTCAGGAGAACCCGCGGATGTCGGTGGTTGAAGCGGCTTCCCGTCTGGGTGCATCGCAGCCAACTGTGAGGAAGCGGGTCAGGCGTCTCCTTGAAGAGGATATCATACACTTCCTCTGCCTGGTCAACCCCGTTAAGATGGGCTACCTGCATGACTGTGTGATCCATATCCAAGTCGAGGCGGGGAAGGCAGAAGATGTGGCAGAAAAGATCAGCCAGATGGATGAGGTCAGCTACGTCGCCTATACGCTCGGGCCATACGACCTCTCGGTAGGGGCAAGCTTCACCTCCAGCGACGAGATCCACGCGTTTCTCTCGAAGAAGGTCGCGCCTATCGAGGGCGTAGTTCGGACCGATACCTCCTACGTCCTCTCCCTTATCAAACGGTCCTATGGCCGGCAGCCGCGGTTCAACCATCCTGATTGATGCACGCCACATTTCCATCGCGTCTACGCCCATCCGTCGCGTTGGACGAGCCACTTTGCGTAACGGCTACGCCTGATCCAGAATCTCGATACCATATCCCCTGCCAATCGGATAGTACAGGGTCTTAGCAAAGGACTTTCTCATGGGTATCCGTACGGTTCTGTGTGGCCTGCTTGGTATCGAACACCCGATCATTCAGGGCGGGATGGCGATGGCCGGCAATGCGGAGCTCGCCGCTGCGGTGTCTGAAGGCGGCGGGTTGGGCATGATTGGCGCGAATCCGGGGTGGGTGCCCAACGACGAGCTTCAGGCCAATCTTAGGCGCCAGATCGCTATTGCCCTCGAACGGACGAAGAAACCGGTCGGCCTGAACTTCACCCTCTTCACCATCCCGCCGGAGCAGCGTATCTCGATGATCAATATGGCCGCCGATGCGGGCATTGCTGTCGCCGGCACTTCCGGTGGGAATCCTGCCGCACTTATCCCCCACTTCCATCAACGCGGTATGAAGGTTATCCACGTCGTCGGAAATGCCAGGCAGGCGATTAGCGCCGCCGAGGCCGGCGCCGACGTTGTCGTGGCGGAGGGATTCGAAGCAGGCGGAGTCAACGCTCCCGATGAGATTCCAACGCTGCCACTAGTGCCAGTCGTCGTCGATGCCGTGCGCATCCCGGTTATCGCAGCAGGCGGCATCGCCGATGGGCGAGGGCTCGCGGCCGCCCTCGCGCTCGGGGCCAGCGGGGTCCAGATGGGAACCCGTTTCATCGCCAGCGAGGAGTGTCACGCCCATCCTGCCTTCAAAGAGGCGATCTTGCGCGCCAAAGAGACCGATACCGTCATCACCGGGCGCAAGCTCAAACAGGCCTATCGCACTCGCCGCACGCCTTTTACCGAGAAGCTCTACGAACTCGACCACTCCGCCGCCACGCCGGAAGATGTCCGTTTAGCGATGGGCAGGGATGCTTCCTGGAAAGGCCAGTTGGCCGGGGACGCCGAGACTGGGATTATGAGCTTCGGCGTAGGCGCAGCCATGGTACAGGAGATCCTTCCTGCCGCTGAGATCGTCCGGCGGATCGTCCGCCAGGCCGAACAAGTTCTGCAGAGTATCTCCTCATATCGGCGTCAGTAAGGTTCGGGTCACCCTTTTTTCTCCCCGCGCTTCAGGATTCGCGGACGCTATCCAGATCACCACAGGCTGGCTGGCCCTCGGCCTCATACTGCTGGTCTCGGCCAGCAGGGCGTTCGGCCGCTGGTGGGCATCGGTGGCGACTGATCGTCGGCGTTCTCCCTAAGACGATGTGCCCAGTATGTATGGTCGGAGGCTCCGTCCGTCTCTCCAGCAGAAGGAGAGCCAACCCTTTTCGCGATCTATCCCCAACCTTTCAGCGGCGTTGTGCGCTTGCCGGGTCAATCGCGCCTCATTCGTGAAACCTAGCGCCCACGCGCCGTATATTACTAAGAGGAAGGGACGAAAGCCCCCACCCCTTGCAGTTTCAACCCTGGCCGGCGGCAGCCGGGCACCTCTACCCAATCAGGCGGCGCAGAAGGGAGAACGTATGCCTCCGAGCTACCCCTGCCAGGTGCCATCCCCACGGTGGCCAAGCTTGGCGCAAGGATGCCCAGGAGAGGATGGTAAATGCGCATTCGTCTGGCATCGATCCACCCCAGGAGCCTGAGCGGCCAGATCGAGAGCCTAATAGGGCTTGCCGGTGAGTTGAGGCGGCTTGGACACGAAGTGTTACAGTTGGGGGACTAGACGAGCGGATGCCAGAGAGGAGGCTAGGGCACGTAACCCTTTGAGGAGGGCTCCAAGGTCTCCATCGCTCATCTGGAGGAGCGAATCACGCATGCGCGCTCGCTGGCCCTGGCGAAGCTGTAACAAGCTCTTCACCTTGTGCCGTCAGATCGATGATCGCCCGACGGCGGTCGACCGTGTCCTCTGTCCGTCTATGGCGCCTGTTCCAATGCGACTTTGATCGTCAATTGCTGCTGGCCCCTCATAACGGTAAGCGTCATGATGTCGCCTGGCTTGTGGGAATCTATAGCCTTGGCCAGCGAAGAGTCGGTATCCAGAGTGACGCCATCTGCTGCGGTAATCACATCGTTTGACTGAAGGCCGGCGTTGGCCGCTGACGACCCTGGGGTGACCCGCGCGATAAGCATGCCTGACGACACAGCAATCCGAAGGCGCGCGGAGATGACTGGGCTGAGCGGTATATAGGTAATGTTCAAGGATGGGTGTATCACTCGGCCCTGCGCAACAAGAGTGTCAGCGATGGGCTTGGCCGTGGCGATGGATATGGCGAAGCCGATGCCCTGAGCCTGCATCCCCGGCTCAGCCTGCCCGGCGACCAGCGTGTTTATGCCGATCACCTCTCCATCAAGATTCACCAACGGACCGCCTGAGTTGCCCGGGTTTATGGGCGCGTCGGTCTGGATAACGTCGAACAGGAAGGGCCCAGCGCCGACGCCGGTCGCGGAAGGCTCCTGAATGGTCCTACCTAGGGCGCTGATCACCCCCGAGGTTACCGTCGGCCCACCGGTAAGCGCCAGGGCGTTACCGATGGCCACGACCCAATCGCCCACCAACAGGATTTTCGAAACGCCGAGCTTCGCTACCGGCAGGTCAGCGGCGCTGATCTGGACCACGGCCAGGTCCGTCTGGGGATCTCCTCCTACCAGCTTGCCGGGGAATGACCGTCCGTCCGGCAAGGAGACCAACAGTTGCTGGGCGCCCTCTACCACATGGTTGTTGGTCAGGATGTGCCCCGCTGTGTCGTAGATGAACCCTGATCCCACCCCGGCCGGTATCGTGAATGGACGGTTGAACTGGTCCACCGCGACTTGCTCGCTGGTGATCTGCACTACGGACGGCTTAACCTGTTCGGCCACCTGACGGATCGCCGTTCGAAAATCGCCCGACGGGGTGGATGCGGGGGCTGCTGTTGCGGCCAATACGGACGCGGCAGGGGTAGCCGCTGACGGCGATGGCACTGGTGTTGAGGTTGTCTTGCCACACGCTACCAAAGCGGAGACGGCCAACAGGACTATCGGAATCCAGGTTCGAGTGGCACGCGCCACAAGCCAATAGCTCGTGTTCATATCTCTCCTCCTCATGCCCCGAATGCGGCAAGTCCGCCCGCAGATTTGCCTAGAGGGAACCCGGCGATAGCAGTGCGTGTCAGGCGATTGTTGCTATACACTGGCCACTTGGTGGGACAATTCGAGGAGATGAACGAGAGGGATGGCGGTGAAGCCTCATCCCCGAGGCTGTGCTGGCAGAGCATCCCGTTTACCTCTTCCCCATGCCGCCCCATCGACTGCTACCAACACACTTATTATAAACCCGTATTCCGGCGTTTTGACCGTATGCACCACCAACTCTCTGTGTATCCTATGAGGTGAGCGAGGCAGGAAGGACTGACTCGACTCGACGCCCTCCTACCCCACACTTGACGGAAGCCAATGCAACCGGCTGAATCCGGCCCATGTGATTGCCTATAGGCAGATGAAGTTGCAGCCCAACACCGCATACTTCGACGTCTGGGTCGAGGTTGAGAATGCGGAGGGCGCTGGGCCCTTCAAGTCCGATGAGTTTGTTAGGAAAGCGCCGAAGCCCCAGCTTTGATACGTTCGGTAATGATGAAAAAGCGGCTAAGGCCGGAATCATTGATTCCGGCCTTAGCTCTCGGCCCATGTCGTTCTCTAAGTATGCCAGGACGGTCGCGGATCTTGCGGATGGCCTTCCGATAATGATCCGCGCGGTCACCATAGTAGCTATGCCCTAGGCTTTGCC
>JACQUE010000208.1 GCA_016210425.1 Chloroflexota bacterium
ACCTTCACGCCCTCAGCCGTGATCTCCTCGGGGTGGGCGCGCACGTAGCTGACGACACCGGCCTCCTTGGTGTTCTGCACGACGGGGGGCTTATTGTACAGGGCGAGGTCGCGGCCCAACTCCTCCAGGATTTCGACCAGGTAGACGGCCTTGCCCTGCTTGGCGAAGGTCTCCGCCAGCTCCAGGCCCACCATGCCTCCGCCGACCACCAGAACCCTCTTGCCGACTTTGGACTGGTTGAGAAGAGCGTCCTCTGCGAAGATGACGTTCTCGCGGTCAACGCCCGGGATGTTCAGGGTGCGCGGCCGCGAGCCGGTAGCCACCACTATCGCATCGGGCTTCTCTTTCTTGACCAGAGCAGCGTCGACGGGCGTGTTCAGCTTCACCTTGACGCCGGTCCTGCCCAACTCCATGACCAGATACTGGCGGAGCCGTTCCACCTGCTCCTTGTGGACCGGCTGCGCGGCGGCGCGCAGCAGGCCACCCAACTGATCGCCCTTCTCGTAGATAGTGACGTCGTGGCCGCGCTCAGCGGCGATGCGAGCTGTCTCCATGCCGCCGGGGCCGCTACCGACGACCATGACCCTCTTCCTCGTCTGGGCCGGCCCGTACTCCGTCTCGCGCTCCTGGACGGCGCGGGCATTGACGGCGCAGGTCATGTGGTCGTACCTGCCTCGGTCCAGACAGCTATTGCATGACTGGCATGGCGCGATGTTGCCCCAGGCGCCTCTCTGCGCCTTATTGGCCCAGTCGGGGTCGGCGATGAGCTGGCGGCCCAGGCCGACGATGTCCGCCTTGCCCTCTTCGAGGATGGCCTCTGCCTGGTCGGGCCGGACGATGCGTCCGACGGCGACGACGGGGATGCTGACCCACTTCCTGATAAACTCGGCGTAGTCGACGAAGGAGCCCAGGCCGTAGCTGGCGTAGAGGGGCACCACCGTGGCAATGTAGCCCTTGGGGTGCATATTGAGGCCCTGGGAGACCACCAGGGCGTCGACGCCGGCCTTCTCCAGCTCCATGGCGAAGCGGGCGGAGTCGGCGAGGGTGATGCCGTTGGGGTCCTCCTCCAGCGCAGGCATCTTATACGTGATGGCGAAGTCATTGCCCACCGCTTGCCTGGCGGCGCGCACCACCTCCAGCGGGAAGCGCATGCGGTTCTCCAGGCTGCCGCCGTACTCGTCGTCGCGCTTGTTGTCCTGGGGCGAGAAGAACTGGCGCAGGACGTAGGCGTGGGTGCCGTGGAACTCCAGGAAGTCGAAGCCGATCTTCTTCTGCAGGTAGGCCGACTCGGCCTGGATTTCGATGGCCTCTTTAATGCCGTCCTTCGTCAGCGCGACGGGCCCCGGGGCGTCGCCGCGCCCCATGCCCAGGGCCTTGCTTGTGGCATCCCAATACTTTCCCGAGGGGCTGACAGGCGCGGGATCCTTGCCGCAAATGGCCGGCTGGATCGCGATCTTGCAGTCGGGGGCCGCCTCGTGCACCTGGTCGACCAGCGGCCGCATCTCCTCAATGCGCTTGACCAATAGGTCATAGCTGGCGACGATCCCCGTGACCAGGGCCGCCGTGCCGCCTTTAGCGCGGGCAACGTAATAGTCGACGGCCCTCTGTCCCAACTGGCCCGGGCTGCCCATCGACAGCATGTAGGTCCGGTTCTTAAGCGTAATGCCGCCGACTTTGATCGGGTCGAACAACTTCATTACAGGAACTCCTTCTCCCCAGCGTTGTTTTGCCTTGTTGATCCAAAGGCAATGTCGCTTGCCATTATGCATCTAACTGCGGAAATCGTCAACCCTTGGAGAAGGCATCTGCTTAACCGTGTGATTCACCCTTAGGAGCCTTTCGGGTAAGGAAAGCACGAACATAGTTTAGTTCGGAGTAGGTGTATCCATCGCCTAGTTTATCTATGACTGGCTTTAAGAGTTCTGTTCCGATTTCCGCCATGATTGCGCCTATGGCACGTCGCTTCTCGGCGCTAACCAGCCGCTCAAGCTCGGTTAACGCCCCTTTCCCGATTGCTTCAACCAAGTGTTGCTCGATTGTAGACACCGCGAAGCTGCGGGATATGGCTATTTCAGAAACACTCCGCCCTCTCTCGAATAAATCCAACGTAGTACGAATCGTGGGTGGTAGCAGCACTGTTGTTTGCCGCGTCAATGATCGCTCAGAACTAGATGACTCTGCTCGCGCTTCCGTTTCACTTAAGTATTGTTTAATACAGGTCAGGAATTGATTCCCATACTTAGCTGCCTTTCGCTCGCCCACGCCATTAATCTGCTGCAAATCCCGTAGGGTTATTGGAAGTTCGCTGGCCATAAGCTTTAGCATACTATCGTGGAACACAACAAATGCCTTAACTCCACGCTCGTCTGCTATGTGCTTCCTCAGAGCGCGTAGGCGGTCGAAGAGCGCTTGATGCTGGGCTTCTCCGCCGCGTTTGTCCATCCGAGTCGAGCTGCTCGTCGCCTTCGCGGTCTTGGTGCCGCAGACATCGCAACAGAGATCGGGGTGCGCCGCAAGCGCTTCGTCAAAGTACGCCAGAAAAGCGCGTTTGCGACATCCTTCACCCTCGGCCCACTTCACAATCTTCTGCAACTGGTCCAGCGCAACCTGGCGCTCTTTCTCCGATGACTTCTCATCGATAAAACGGCGCAGTTTGACGGCATCGCCATAAGTGTAGAAGAGGATGCAATCGCTAGGTTCACCGTCGCGTCCCGCGCGTCCACTCTCTTGATAGTAGCCTTCCAGCGACTTCGGCAGATCGTAGTGCACAACGAAGCGTACGTCAGGCTTATCTATTCCCATGCCAAAAGCAATAGTGGCAACCATTACCTGTACGTCGTCCCTTATGAAGGCTTCTTGTCTCAGCCGGCGCTCGTTGCTTTCTAGCCCGGCGTGGTACGGCGCAGCGCTGAACCCATCCACGCTAAGCCTGGTCGCCAGTTCTTCGGTCCCCTTACGGCTCAGGCAGTAGATTATGCCTGAATCACCCTTGCGTTCCCGCAGGTATTCTACTAGCTGCTTGTAAGCTGATTTCTTTGGCAAGACTCGATAGTACAGGTTGGGGCGATCATAGCTTCCACGGAAGCCGGCTGCCCTCTGCAATCCTAGCTGCGCCCTAACGTCTTCTTCCACCCGCCTGGTAGCGGTGGCGGTGAAAGCGCCGAACACGGCCGACGGGAAGATATGTCGCAATGCTCTGAGTTGTCGGTATTCAGGACGAAAGTCATGTCCCCATTCCGAGATGCAATGGGCCTCGTCTATGGCGAAGAAGGCTACTTTCACCGACCTGAGAAGCCCCAAGAAGCTATCCAAAGTGAGCCGTTCGGGCGCTACATACAGGAGCTTTAGCTCACCTCGCGCGACCGCTGCCTGGCGCCTCGCGATCTCCCATTGGTCAAGGGAACTGTTGATGTAAGTAGCAGCTATGCCTTGCTCTTGGAGGCCATCTACCTGGTCCTTCATGAGCGCTATCAAAGGCGAGACCACAACCGTGAGCCCAGGCTGCAGCAGGGCTGGTAACTGATAACAGAGGGACTTCCCAGCGCCCGTGGGCATAACGACAAAAACGTCCTGACTATGCAGTATGCATCGCATGATCTCCTGCTGAAGCGGGCGAAAAGAGTAGTAACCGAAGGATGATTTGAGGGTTGCCAGCAAACGGGCGTCGGTAACAGTGGTTGCTGTCATGGTGCCAAGATTGTAAGCTCTGCTACCTAGGATTGCAACTATTGCAATTCCTATTCGCGCGAGTTTCAGGATAGCCAAACAAGAGGGCGGCAACGTGGTGTGAGACCTGGTGACTGGCTTCTTAGCCTCTTCATTGCCTATAATGCCATTGTTAGCGAATCTGACCGGAGGCTTGCTTGTATCGAGCACCAAGGGGCACCAACGACATCCTGCCCGCTGACCAGTCCTATTGGCGTATGGTGGAGAAGGTTGCTGCCGAGCTATCACGCCTCTACGGCTACCAGCGCATCGATACGCCCGTCTTCGAGGACGCGAGCCTCTTCGTGCGCACGGTCGGCGAGGGCACGGACATCGTCGAGAAGGAGACCTACACCTTCGAGGATAGAGGCAACAACCGGCTGACGCTGCGCCCCGAGGGGACGGCCCCCGTCTGCCGCGCCTACATCGAGCACGGCATGGCGAGCCTTCCTCAGCCCATCAAGCTCTACTATTTTGCCCCCATCTTCCGCTACGACAGGCCCCAGGCGGGCCGCTACCGCGAGCACCACCAGTTCGGCTGTGAGGCCCTGGGTGACCTGGACCCGGCCCTGGATGCCGAGGTTATCGGGCTGGCCTGGGAGCTATATCGGAGGCTGGGGCTGCAGGAGATATCGCTGCAGCTAAACAGCATCGGGCACCCTGGGTGCCGCCCTGCCTATCTGCAGAAGCTGGTGGAGCATTACCGGGCGCACGTCCAGAGCATCTGCGCCGACTGCAAGGTGCGCCTGGAGAAGAACCCGCTGCGGCTCCTCGACTGCAAAGAGCCCGGCTGCCAGCACATCGCCAATGCGGCGCCAACAATGGCGGGGTACCTTTGCGCTGAGTGCCGAGAGCACCTGGAGGGTGTCCAGTCCAATCTGGAGGCCCTGGGCATCCCGTTTCAGATGAATCACCGCCTTGTCCGAGGCTTTGACTACTATACCAAGACCGTCTTCGAGTTCTGGCCGCCGCAGGAGGGTGCACAGAGCACGATCGGCGCGGGCGGTCGCTACGACGGGCTCATCGAGGCCCTGGGCGGCAGGCCGACGCCCGGCGTGGGCTTCGCCACCGGCATCGAGCGCCTCATCATCAACTTGAAGGCCCAGGGTGTCGAGGCGCCGACTATCGGCGGCGTGCAGGTCTTCGTGGGCTACAAGGGCGCCGAGGCGAAGAAAGCGGCCTTCACGCTGACGGCGGAGCTGCGAGAAGCAGGCGTTGCCGCTGTCCTCAGCACCGGCGACAGGAGCCTCAAGGCGCAGATGCGCCACGCCGACGCCCTGGGAGCGCGCTATGCCCTCATCCTGGGGTCGAAGGAGCTTGCCGAGGGGACCGTCACGCTGCGGGACATGGCGCGCGCCGAGCAGCGGAGCGTGCCGCGCGGCGAGGTGGCACAGGAGCTGCTGAGGCTGTTAGCCTGAGAGCTTGTGAGTCTATTGCAGCCACTAACTGTCACCCCGAGCATAGCGAGGGGTCTTGCTCTATCAAAACGAGATGCCTGTGGCAAATAGGCCGGATGCTTCACTTCGTTCAGCATGACAGTTTGTGAGATCTTCAGCGCAACCGAGCGGCCTCGGTTCGAGGGGCAAGATTCCTCCCTTCGGTCGGAATGACGCCGTTTGGCTATTTTCCGACCCAATGACACGAACTGATGTGCCAATTACGGCGCTGCCGGCACTTCCAGCGCCGTGACGATGAGGCGGTCGGTGTAGACGAGGTCGGGGACGCAGGTGATGAGGGTGAGGGTGGGCTTCTCCGTCGGGTTCATGACAGAGGTCTCGGTTGGCTTCACTACTTCCTTCTTGACTACCCGGTACAGGTGGCGGTTCTCCTCAGTGTAGACCGTTACGTCAGCTCCAAGAGGGATCTTGGGTAGATTCTTGAAGATCTCCCCCTCGTTGCTCACCGGGCTGCTGATGTGGCCCGACATTACCACGTTGCCGGGAACGCCGGGGTTGGCAGTCGTTTTGTAGTGGCCCACGGCGCGGTTGGCCGTCTCCCAGACCAGCTCCCCATCCTTGA
>JACQUE010000209.1 GCA_016210425.1 Chloroflexota bacterium
GGCGACGGCCTCAACGACGCTCTGAACCCTCGCGCCCGCTAGCCCGCCCGCCACCCCAGCGCCTTTTCCGCTAACATTCAATTATGTTATATTAGCTAACAAGGGGGATCGGACATATGAAAGTGACCGCTGAGAGGCTTCCTGAAAGCCAGGTGCTCCTCAATATTGAGGTAGAGCCCGAGGCCATGGAGGGGTCCCTGGAGAGGGCTTACCGCCGCTTGTCCAATCGGGTGAACGTGCCGGGCTTTCGGAAGGGGAAGGTCCCGCGCCCGATGCTGGAGCGCTACGTAGGCAAAGAGGCGCTCCTAGAGGAGGCGCTGGACATATTGATGCCCCAGGCCTACTCCGAGGCCATCGAGGAGCAGCAGCTCCAGCCGATTGCTCAGCCGGAGATCGAGGTCATCCAGAAGGAGCCGCTGGTCTTCAAGGCGAAGGTGGCCCTCCGTCCGTCGGTGACGCTGGGTGACTATCACCAGCTCCACTTCGAGAAGGAGGAGGTCACCGTCAGCGACCAGGAGGTCGACGAGGCCCTGGAGAACCTGCGCCGGCGGCAGGCCATCTGGAAGCCGGTGGAGCGGCCGGTGCAATGGGATGACATGGTGACTCTGGATATGAATGTTACCATCGACCATGACATTTACCCGCGGCAGAACAATATCCCCTACTACGTTATTAAGGATACGCCCGTACCGGTGCCCGGCTTTGTCGAGCATATCGTGGGGATGATTGAGGGCGAGAGGCGAGAGATAAACCTCTCCTTTCCCGAGGATTTCCCGACCAAGGAGATAGCCGGCAAGGCGTACCTCTACAAGGTTGAGGTCACGGGCGTTAAGGAACGGGAGCTCCCCGATCTGAACGAGGAGTTCGCCAAGTCCGTCTCCGCCGATACGGATAGTATGGAGGCGCTGCGAGACAAGATCGTCGCGGAGCTGCGGGCGCAAAAGGAAGCGGAAACGGGACGGCGGATGGAGGAGCAGATAATGGAGGCCCTGGTGGGCATGGCCCAGTTGGAGTACCCGCCGGTCATGGTCGAAAGAGAGGTCGACCACATCCTACGCGACCAGGAGGAGCAGCTTCGTAGCAACCGCCTGACAATGGAGCAGTACCTCGCTAACATGAAGAAGAGCGCCGTGGAGCTTCGAGAGGAGTTGCAGCCGATAGCCGTGAGGAGGATCGTGCGGTCCCTCGTGCTATCGAAGGTGGCCGAGCAGGAGCAGATCGAGGTGGAGCCGGCCGAGGTTGAGGCCGAGGTCGAGGAGCTGGCCCAGGGGGCCGGAGGCAAGGCGGACGATATCCGCCGCATCTTTGGGGCTGAGTCCGGCCGAAAGGCGCTCGCGGACCGTATCTTCTCGCGGAAGATCGCCCAGCGATTAGTAGATATCGTTACCAGGCCAGAGGAGCCTGCTGAGGTGGCCCAGAGCGCCCCAGAGGAGCTGGCCTCAGGAAGGAGCAACATCGATGAGTAGCCCCAGAAACGTAATACCAATGGTCATTGAGACCGGTCCTCGCGGTGAGCGGGCGTTCGATATATACTCACTGCTGCTGAAGGAGCGCATCGTCTTCCTGGGCACGCCCATCGATGACAACATCGCGAACCTGATCGTTGCCCAGCTCCTTTACTTGGAGCGGGAAGACCCGGAGAAGGATATTAGTCTTTACATCCACAGCCCCGGTGGTGTCATCACGGCTGGCCTAGCCATCTACGACACGATGCAGCTCGTCCGCTGCGACGTCTCGACCATCTGTGTCGGCCTCACCGCCAGCATGGGCACCGTCTTGCTGGCCGCCGGCGCCAAGGGCAAGCGTTACGCCCTGCCCAACGCCACGGTGCACATCCACCAGGCACGAGGTGGTGCCACCGGCCAGGCTTCGGATATCCAGATCGCGGCAAAGGAGATCCTGCGCAACCAGGAGATCATTAGGGACATCTTGGCCAAGCACACCGGCCAGACCGCCGAGCGCATTCAGCGCGACTCGGACCGCGATTTCTATATGAACGCGCAGCAGGCCAAGGAGTACGGCTTAATCGACGAGATCCTTTACAAACAGGAATCGTAGAGAGGTCTATACCCCCTAAGGACGCCCGAGGGCTTTAGCATTGACAGGCCCGTTGATCCCTGTATAATAGGGCAGCACGGTTTTGCGTATATGGAGAGAATCCTCCTAAGGGTCTTCTCCTGAATATATTAAGGGGCTTTTCGACAGGAGAGGGTCCCGCGAGAGGTCGCAATGTCTACACAGAGGAGCGGAAGAACCCAATACCAGTGTTCATTCTGCGGCAAAAACCAGGACCAGGTTAAGAGACTTATCGCCGGTCCCGGCACCGTCTACATATGTGACGAGTGCGTAGAGCTCTGCCGCGAGATCATAGACGAGGAGGCGACCGCTCGGCCCAAGAGCCCGCAGGTGCGCACGCTTACGCCCCAGCGCATCTACGATCAGCTCAGTGCCTATGTCATTGGGCAGGAGAAGGCCAAGAAGGTCCTGAGCGTAGCGGTCTATAACCACTACAAGCGGATCAGCTCGGCGGCCCATGCCGCTGACGTTGAATTGGAGAAGAGCAACATCCTCCTCCTAGGTCCGACCGGCTGTGGTAAGACCCTTCTCGCGCGTACCCTGGCGACCATTCTGGAC